>NZ_JBMDXJ010000333.1:0-46325 GCF_048594945.1 Pseudactinotalea sp.
TCCCGCAGCCGGGCGGGCCGTACAGCAGCAGCCCCTTGGGCGGCTTGAGGCCGTGCTCGCGGAACAGGTCGGGGTGCAGGAACGGCAGCTCGACGGCGTCCTTGATCTGCTCGATCTGCGCGGCGAGCCCGCCGATGTCGGTGTAGTCGACGTCCGGGACCTCCTCGAGCATGAGGTCCTCGACGTCGGAGCGCGGGATCCGCTCGAACGTGAACCCGGTGCGCGTGTCCACCGTGAGTGCGTCTCCGACGCGTACACCGGTCTGCGCCAGCGGTCCGGACAGCCGCAGCACCCGCTCTTCGTCGGCCCTCCCGACCGCGAGCACGCGTTCGTCGTCGAGCACCTCCTTGACGGTGACGAGCTCGCCGACCGGCTCGTACGCGCCGGCCTCCACCACGGTCATCGCCTCGTTGAGCTGGACCTCCTGGCCGGGTCGGAGGTCGTCGACCTCGACGCTCGGCGCGACGCCCACACGCAACTTGCGGCCCGAGGACATCACGTCGATCGAGCGGTCCTGGTGCGCCCTCACGAACACCGCGTAGGAGCCCGGCGGTTTGGTCATCTCCTCGAGCTGGGCGCGCAGCTCGACCAGCTGGGTGCGTGCTGCTGTCAGCGACGCGACGAGACGCTCGTTCTTCGCCGCGAGGTCGACCAGCCGCTTCTCAGCGTCGCGGCCGCTGCCGCCGATCCTGCCGGGGACCTGCTCAGTCATGCCCTCAACGATAGGTCAGTCCTGGGGTTCGGGCGCGGACGTCTCGCCCGTTGAGGACTCATCGCGGCGCTGCCGGTCGGCCTCGTGGCCGCGCAGCACCCGTCGCAGCTTCTTGGCCGAGGGCTCGCGCTCACCCACGTCGGCGGCGAGGTCCGCGGTCTCGAAGTCGTTGACCGGCTCGCTGTAGGCGCCAGGTGCTGGCCGACGGCGTCGGATCGGCGCACTCACACCCGGCGCCATCTTGCGGGTGGTCACCAGGAAGCCGGTGTGGGCCACCATGCGGTGGTCCGGCCGCACCGAGAGCCCCTCGAGGTGCCAGCCGCGCACCATCGACTCCCACGCGACCGGCTCGGTCCAGCAACCGCGCGCCTTGGCGTCCTCGGCGAACCTCGACAGCTGCGTGGTGGTGGCCACGTAGGCGAGCAGCACCCCGCCGGGAGCGAGCGCGTGCTCCACGGCCTCGAAGCACTCCCACGGTGCCAGCATGTCGAGCGTCACGCGGTCGACCGAGCCGGCCTCGACGGCCTCGGGGAGGACGTCCTGCAGGTCGCCGGTCCGGAGCTCCCACGCGGGGTGGGTGCCGCCGAAGAACGTCTCCACGTTGCCGCGTGCGATCTCGGCGAAGTCCTCGCGCCGCTCGATGCTCAGCACCGAACCGGCCTCGCCCACGGCCCGCAGCAGCGACAGCGTCAGCGCCCCCGAGCCCACGCCGGCCTCGACCACGCGCGCCCCGGTGTAGATGTCGGCCTGCGTGACGATCTGGGCGGCGTCCTTGGGGTAGATGACCGCGGCACCGCGTGGCATCGACAGCACGTAGTCCGCCAGCAGCGGCCGCAGCGCGAGGTACTCGACCCCGCCGGTCGTGCTGACCACCGTGCCCTCCGGCGCGCCGATCAGCTCGTCGTGGCCGAACGACCCCTTGTGCGTGTGGAACGTGGTTCCCTCGCGCAGCGTCATCGTGGTGAGCCGCCCCTTGGGGTCGGTGAGCTGCACGCGCTCGCCGTCACGGAACGGACCGCGGCGCATCTGGGCACCGATGGGGGCAGTAGTCACGGTGTGTCACCTTACGGCTCACGCAGCGGGCCGGCGTCTCCGCCCCCGACGCCTCCCACTGGAACGAATCGTGCGCTCGATGGCGGTGCAACCGGTTGCCACTGGGGGCGGCAGCGTCGACCGCACGATTCGTTCCCCGTCAGCGGGGCAGGCGGCGGCTGGCGTCGACCACGTCGACTGCGCCGAGAGCACGGCCGTCGAGGCCCACGAGCACCACGAATCGAGCACCTGCACGCGCGGCGCGGGCGAGCTGCCCCACTGCTGCCGACCCCGTGTGCGTGGTCAGCAACGCCTCGGCGGGCAGGCCGCTGGCCACGGCTGACAGCGGCGTCGTGGCGATCGCGTCGGCTGGCACCGCCTGCACGGCGGTGGGCTGCACCCAGGCGACCGGACGACCATCGGGACCCGAGAGGAGCACGGCTGTGCCGCCGTCGACCCCCCGCAGTGCGGTGAGCGGTGCGTTCTGGTCGAGAACGGCCACGGGCACCGCCCATGCCATCAGATCGACGTCGCGTGTGGCGCGGCGAGCCGTCGCTACCCGCGCCGCCCCTGCTGCCCCTTGCCAGAGCATCGAGGCGATCAGCAGACCCCAGATCAGCGTGAACCAGTTCTGGGTCCCCCGGAGCGCGCCGAGGTACAACGCAGCCAGGCCGACCGCCACCGCCACCCCCTGCCCCACCCGTGCGGCGACGAGAGTGCCGAGATCCCGGTCGCCGCGGAGCCGCCACACGAGCGCTTCGAGGAGCCGCCCGCCGTCCATCGGCAGCGCCGGGATCGCGTTGAAGACCGCCACGAAGACGTTCGTGAACGCGACCGCCGACAGCACCAACGCGGCAGCGGGAGAATCCACCGCGGAGCTTCCCGCGGCGAACGCCGCAGCCAGCACCCCGTTGGTGGCCGGACCCACCGCAGCCACGAGCGCCGAGGCACCCGGGCGCCCGATCTCGTCATGGAACGAGGTGTGACCGCCCCAGAGCGAGAGCACATACTCGCGCACGGGGATGCCGAGCCGCTGCGCCGTCAGTCCGTGCGCGAGCTCGTGCGCGAGCACGCTGAGTGCGAGCAGAAGCGGGATGCCGGCCGCCACCAGGGCCGCCGGCAGCAGCTCGAGGCCCAGCACGCGGGCAACGGTCGGCGTGAACATCACCAGCAGCACGGCAGTGATCAGCGCCCAGCCGGGCGTGAGAAAGATCGGAACGCCGCGGATCGACCCGACCCGCAGCCCGGGCTTACGCACCGATGAGGTCCACGACGGCCCCGGCCGCGATCGCCTCGAGGTCGGCGACCCCCACCCCGGCGAGCGTGGTCATCCGGCTGCGGCCCGGCGCGGGCGGCAGCGGCACGTGAGCCTCGACCGCGAGCAGCCGCGCCCCGGCGGCCTCGGCGGAGGCGACTCCCGGCGTGGAGTCCTCGATCGCGATGCACCGAGCGATGTCCGCACCGAGGTTTCGCGCTGCCGTGAGGTACGGCTCTGGGTGCGGCTTGCCGCGCGTGACCGCGTCACCGGTCACAACGGTCGCGAAGATCCCCTCGGGGAGGTGATCGAGCACCACGTCGACCATCCGCTTCCAGGACATCGTCACCAGGGCGCACGGGACGCCCGCCTCGTACAGCGCGAGCAGCAGCTCGCGTGCTCCGGGACGCCACGGCACACCGTGGCTGTCCATCCGGTCCAGCACCGCGTTGATGAGCGTGTCGACGATCTCCGGCACCGACAGCGTGAGCCCGAACCAGTCGCGCAGCAGCTCGGCGCTGTGCGTCAGAGACTGCCCGATCATCAGCGGGAGGATCGCCGGGTTCCAGGTGGCCCCGGCGCCGGTCACCAGCTCCTTCTCCGCTGCCAGCCAGTACGGCTCGGAATCGACGAGCGTCCCGTCCATGTCCCACAGCACGGCAGCGAGCGTGCGACTACTCGGATCAGGCACGGACAACGCGACCTCCAGCGGCACTGTGCACCCGGGCGGCACACCCCATGAGGTTATCCGCCCGGCCTCACCGGCGGCGCCGCCGCCGGTTCAAGACGTAGGCGAACGGGCCACCGAGGCCGAACAGCACCGTGCCGATGGCAGACGCGACGATCATCGTGCCCCGCGCTCGGTGCCCGGTGTCCATCCCGTCGAGCACCAGCAGCAGGAGCGCGAGCGATCCGGCACCCATCAGGAGGCTGCCCGCCAGCAGCAACCGTTGTCCGGCCTGGGTGTGAGGCCCGGCGAGCTGCATGAAGCCGATCAGGGTGCAACCACCGAAGAACAGCGCCGCCAGACCTCCGATGGCGATCTCCCCGAACCCGATCACCACGAGCCCCGCCACCACGAAGATCGCCGAGAGCACGGTCATCACCATGTCGCGCCGGCGCGACCGTCGCTCCTCCTTCGCGATCCAGTCAGGCATCGAGCTGATGCTATCCGGCGGGTCGCAGCCCTCAGGAACGGTGAGGGCGCACCACGTTCTAGGCTGGAGCGGTGACCACACCTCGTCACGCTGCAGAGCGTCCCGAACTCCCGCCCGCGATGATGATCGCCGCGTTCGAGGGCTGGAACGATGCCGGCTCCGCCGCGTCGTCGGCCATCGCCGTGCTCGCGGAGGCGTGGCGCGCACGGGAGGTGCGCGCGCTCGATCCGGAGCCGTACCACGACTTTCAGGTGAACCGCCCGGTGCAGGGCCGGGACAGCGAGGGCAATCGCACGCTCGACTGGCCGGACACCACGGTGTCGATCGCGCTGAGCCCTACCTTGGGGCGCAGCGTGGTGCTGGCGCAGGGCACCGAGCCGTCGATGCGGTGGCGCAGTTACTGCAACGAGTTGCTGGACGCCGCCGAGGAGCTTCGAGTCGGCACGCTCGTCACGGTCGGTGCGTTGCTCGCCGACGCCCCGCACACCCGCCCCATCCCGGTGCAGACCTCGTCGGACGACCCGCAGGTGCAGGCGCTGCTCGGCGTCGAGGGCAGCGATTATGAGGGGCCCACGGGCATCGTCGGCGTGCTCGGCCATCTTGCGGCAGAGCGTGGCATGCACACGCTCTCGGTGTGGGCCGCCGTCCCTCACTACGTGGCGCAGCCGCCCTCCCCCAAGGCCACGCTCGCGCTGCTGTCCGCGCTCGAGGAGGTGCTCGGTGAGCCGGTGCCCACCGGGGACCTGGCCGAGGATGCCGAGGCATGGCAGCGCGGTGTCGACGAGCTCGCCGCCGAGGACCCGGAGATCGCCGAGTACGTGCGTCAGCTCGAGGACGCCAAGGACACCGCCGACCTCCCCGAGGCGTCCGGCGAGGCGATCGCCCGCGAGTTCGAGCGCTACCTGCGCCGCCGCGGCGGCGAGTCGGGCAGAGCGCACGCACGTCGCCCGCCGAGACACCCGACGGCGGGGCGGCCGGCGTCATCGGGGCGTTGAGAATCGCCGCCGGTCTCGGCGTCATGGCGGTGCTCGGTCGCACGCTGGCGACCGGTCGGGAGAGCGTGCTCGACTACCTCGGGTACTTCACCAATCAGACCTCCCTCATCGCCGCGCTGGTGCTGATCGCCCAGGGCGGCATGGTGCTCGCCGGCCGGCGCATGCCCGCCGCACTGGTGCTCGCGCGAGCGGTGATCACGGCGTGCCTGCTGGTGGTGGCGGTCGTCTACAACACGCTCGTGCCCGGCACCGGGTCGGCGCCCGCCTGGGTCAGCATGATCCTGCACCTGCTGTTCCCACTCGTGGTCACGCTGGACTGGCTGCTCGTCGGGGATCGTCCGTCGCTGCCGTGGCGGCGACTGTGGCTCGCGCTTCCGTACCCGCTGCTGTGGCTGATCGTGGTGCTGGTGCGCGGCGTCACCGACGGGTGGGTGCCCTACGGGTTCCTGCTGCCCGAGCGCGGCCCCGGCTCGCTCGCCGTCCACGTCGCCGGTCTTCTCGGTGCGCTCATCGCGGCCGCAGCCCTCGTCTGGGCCGGCAGCCGCCTACGCGGGCGCTGGCTCCGCGCGCCGACAGCCCGCTGATGAGGGAACCACTGATCAATGCTGCCCTGCTGCGCGATGCCCATGCACGCACCTGGACACCGCTCGCTCACGGGCCCCATCGATCAGCAGCTCCCTAGATCGACACGCCCAGCAGCGCCGAGACGGCCCCGATCACAGCCTTCCCGCGGCCCGGCCGCGCAGCCCAGGCATCGACGACGGCGACGGCGGCCGGCGTGCTGAGGTCGTCGGCGATCGCAGCGCGGATCTCAGCGATCGTCGCGGATTCGTCCGCGTCACCGGCGAGGTGCGCGGCGTCCTGCCAGCGCTGCCAGCGGCGGGCAGCGGCGTAGAGCTGCGAGGTCGTGTACTCCCAGTCGGTGCGGTAGTGCTGAGCGAGCAAGGTGAGCCGGATGACATCGGCGGGGACGCCGTCGTCGAGCAGCTGACTCACGAACACGAGGTTGCCGCGCGACTTGCTCATCTTGTGACCGGCGTAACCGACCAGACCGGTGTGCACGAACGACTCGGCGGGGTGCTGGCGGCCGGTGACCTCACGCAGGTGCGAGGTGGACATCTCGTGGTGCGGGTAGACGAGGTCGTATCCGCCGCCCTGCACCGTGAAGGGGATGTCGAGGTTGGCCTTCGCGATCGCGGCGCACTCGATGTGCCACCCGGGGCGACCCTCCCCCAGGTCTCCGCCCGGCCAGGAAGGCTCGCCCTCGCGGCGGCCGCGCCACAGCAGCGGGTCGCGCGGGTGCCGCTTTCCGGGCGTCTCGGGGTCGCCGCCGCGCTCAGCGAACAGGCGATCCATCTCGGCGTCATCGAGGTGTCCGATGCTGCCGATCAGGCTGTCGGCGGACAGGTCCGCGTAGACGTCGTCGCCCACCACGTAGGCCGACCCGGTGCGCAGCATCTCGGACACGGCCGAGACCACGAGATCGACTGAGTCCACCACGCTCACGTAGTGGTTCGGTGGGATCACGCGCAGCGCTTCCATGTCGCCGCGGAACTTGCCGATCTCCGCCTGGGCGAGGTCCTGCCAGTCGACGCCGGTCTCGTTCGCCCGATCCAGCAGCGGGTCGTCCACGTCGGTGACGTTCTGCACGTAGGTGACCTCGAGCCCCGCGTCGCGCCAGGCGCGGATCAGCGTGTCGAACGCCACGTAGGTGGCGGCGTGGCCCAGGTGGGTGGAGTCGTACGGCGTGATGCCGCAGACGTACAGTCCGGCGCGGCCTCCTGAACCGGCTAGCTCGCGCACGCCGCCTGCGGCGGTGTCATGGACGCGGGGAGCGAGACCCGGCCCCTCGATCTCGGGCACCTCGGGGGCGTTCCAACTCTGCACCTTCCGAGCGTAACCGGACCCGCCGACAGCGTTCGCCTACGACGGCGGCATCGCCTGCAGCGTTCCGGTCAGCAGCAGCACCACAACCACCGCGGCGAGCCCGATCCGGTACCAGACGAAGCCCCAGTAGGAGTAGGTGGAGATGATCTTGAGGAAGGCGATGATCACGAGGTAACCGACCACGAACGCGACCAACGTCGCCACCAGGGTGGCGACCAGACCCGCGTCGCCGCCGCTGAATCCGCTCTTGAAGAGCTGGTAGAACCCGGACCCCAGCACTGCCGGGATCGCGAGCAGGAAAGAGTAACGGGCCGCAGCCTCGCGGGTGTAGCCGAGCAGCATCCCCATGGTGATCGTTCCTCCGGAGCGCGACACTCCGGGGATCAGCGCCATCGCCTGCGCGAGGCCGAACAGGATGCCGTCCCGCCAGGTCAGCTCCTTGAGCGTCTTCTTCTTGGCCCCGACCTTGTCGGCCCAGCCCAGCAGCAGCGCAAAAGCCGCGAGCAGTGCCGCGGTGATCCACAGGTTCCGCAGAGCGTGCTCGATCGCGTCCTGGAACAGCAGCCCGAGCAGCACGATCGGGATCGACCCGAGGATGACGAGCCAGCCCATCCTCGCGTCCGGGTCGTCGGAGGGCAGCTGCCGCTTCCATGGTCCGACCGGCAACGACTTCGCCCAGTGGCTGATGATGCGGGCGATCTCACGGCGGAAGTAGATCACCACCGCCGCCTCGGTGCCGATCTGCGTGATCGCGCTGAAGGAGGCACCGGGATCGGCGCCCAACAGCTCGCCCACGATGCGCAGGTGCGCGCTGGAGGAGATCGGCAGGAACTCGGTCAGTCCCTGGATCAGACCGAGGATCACCGCATCGAGGAAGGACACGGCCGCCAAGGCTAACCTGCTCGGCATGGAGCTGAGGCGGTTGGGGCGTACCGGGTTGCGCGTGTCGGAGGTCGGTCTGGGCACGATGACCTGGGGCCGGGACACGGACGAGCACGAGGCCGCCGAACAGCTCAGGGTGTTCCTCGACGCCGGCGGGTCGCTGGTGGACACCGCCGCCACGTACTCCGACGGCGGCGCGCTCGACATCATCGCCGCGCTGCTGCGTGACGAGGTGCATCGCGACGACGTGGTGCTCGCCGCCCGCTCCGGGGTGGCCGACGGCCGCGTCGACGCTTCCCGGCGCGCGCTGCTCAGCTCGCTGGAGGAGACGCTGCGTCGCCTGGGCACCGACCACCTCGACCTGTGGCTGGTCCAGGCGCCCGACCCCGGCACGCCGGTGACTGAGACCGCCGCCACGCTCGCCCACGCGGTGGAGTCGGGCAAGGTCCGCTACGTCGGTCTCGCGAACCACGCGGCTTGGCAGATCGCCCAGGTCGCCACGATGCTCGACGGCGGAGCGGGGCTGGCTTGTGCGCAGACCGAGCTGTCCCTGCTCAATCGCTCGGCAGAGGCCGAGCTGGTGCCGGCCACCGAGGCACTCGGGATCGGCGTGATCGGCTGGTCGCCGCTGGGGCGTGGCGTGCTCTCGGCGAAATACCGACACTCGGTGCCCGCCGACTCGCGCGCGGCCTCACCGCACCTGCGCGGGTTCGTCGAGCCGTACCTCACTGCGGAGGCCCGCAGCGTCGTCGAGGCCGTCGCGACCGCAGCCGACGGTCTCGGTCGGGCGCCTGTCGAGGTCGCGCTGGCCTGGGCGCGCGACGCGCCGGGCGTCAGCAGCGTGGTTGTCGGCGCCAGGACGCCCGCTCAGCTGCGTGGCGCCCTCGCCGCCGATGACCTCGATCTGCCCGACGAGATCCGCGACGCGCTCAACGAGATCACGCAGCCCGGCTGAGTGTCAGTCCCGGTCGTCCGGGTCGTCGTCGTCATCCGACTCGCCGTCGTCGTCGTCCGAGTCGTCCTCGTCGTCTTCGTCCTCGTCGTCGTCGAGGTAGAACGGCGTGTCGACGCCGGTCTCCTCGTACAGCGCCTCGTCGTAGGCGTCGAAGGCGTCGGCGAGAACGGCCGCGGCGTCGAGAACCGCGTCGGCGTCCGGGTCCTGCTCGGCACTGGCCGCGTCAAGGTGGGCGCGGAACGCGGCGATGAGCTCATCGAGCGCCGCACTCGGATCGGTGGCCATGGTCGTCAACTTAGCGTCCCCCGATCTCCTGGGACAGCCCTATACAGTGATCGCCATGTCGCGTCACCACCACACGCGCTCAGCGGCGTCGTACGAGGTCAAGGTCCTCACACTCCCCCGCACCACCTCCCGTGGAGACGTCAGGCGGCTCCTGACCGAGGAAGCCGAGTACGGCAAGTGGGAGCTCGCGCGCCTGTGCCTGTACGTGGGGGGACACCGCAAGGTGTGGTTGCGGCGCAAGATCATCCGCGTCAGCTCGACTCTCTGAGCCGCACCCGATCACGGAAGCGGCAGCGCCCTCAGCAGGTCTGCAGGAACCTCCGCAGCACCCGGACGCCGAACTCCACCGACTCCACCGGCACCCGTTCGTCGACGCCGTGGAACATCCCGGCGAAGTCGAGCTCGGGCGGCAGCCGGAGCGGAGCGAAGCCATATCCGGTGATGCCGAGCCGCGCGAGCGACTTGTTGTCGGTGCCGCCCGAGAGCATGTACGGCAGCACGGCCGCGCCAGGGTCCTCGGCGTCGAGCGAGGCCACCATGGCGTCCACGAGATCGCCCTCGAACGGCACCTCGAGCGCGATGTCACGGTGGATGTCCTCGACCCGCACGCCCTCACCAGCGAGCTCACGGATCGTCGCCATCACCTGCTCTTCCTGCCCGGGCAAGAAGCGCACGTCCACGGCGGCGCTCGCCTGTCCGGGGACCACGTTCGCCTTGTACCCGGCATCGAGCTGGGTGGGGTTGGCGTAGTTCGCCGTGGTGGACCCGACGAACTTGCCCATCGGCCCGAGCGCCGCGACCAGATCGGTGACCGTGCTCGGGTCCTGCGGGTCGAACCGCTTCCCGGTGAGGTCGGCCACCCCGGTGAGGAACGCCGTCACGGTGGTGCCGAGCGAGGTCTCGAACCGGTGCTCGCCGATCCGGGCCACCGCCTGGGCAAGCCGGGTCACGGCGTTGTCGGTGTTGACCTGGGACCCGTGGCCGGCGGTGCCGTCGGCGACCAGCCGCAGCCACGCGATTCCCTTCTCGGCGGTCTGCAGGAGATAGGTACGGCGCCCGTCGAGCTCGATGCTGAAGCCACCGACCTCACTGATCGCCTCGGTGGCACCTTCGAACCACTCGGGGTGGTTGTCCACGACCCAGCCGGCGCCCATCTTGCCGCCGGCTTCCTCGTCGGCGAAGAACGCGACCACGAGGTCGCGGGCCGGCTGCCAGCCGCTGCGCTTCATGTCGCGCACCGCGGCCAGGATCATCGCGTCCATGTCCTTCATGTCCACGGCACCGCGGCCCCAGATCATGCCGTCCATCTCGTCGCCGCCGAACGGGTCCATCTTCCAGTCGCTCGCCTGCGCGGGCACGACGTCGGTGTGTCCGTGGACCACCAGCGCCGGCCGGCTCCGGTCGAGGCCGGGGATCCGCAGCAGCACGCTGCCTCGCGTCGGTCGCGACTCCAGGTACGTGGGGTCGTAGCCGACCTCGGTCAGCAGCTCCATCACCTTCTCGGCGGCGGCCCGCTCGCCGGGTCCCGAGTCGTCGCCGTAGTTGGAGGAGTCGATCCGGATCAGCTCACGGCAGATGCGTACCGCATCCGCCTCGGGCGTGAGGTGCTCAGTCATGGGTCAGCTTTCGACGGCGGAGCAGGGGTTCGATGTCGGCGTCACGCCCGCGCAGGTCCCTGTAGGACTCGAGCGGGTCGCGTGAGTGACCGCGAGAGAGCAGCGCGGCCCGGAACCGCTCGCCGGCCTCCCGGTTGAGTCCGCCGTCGCCGTTCTGGGCGACCTCGCCGAACCACTCGACCGTGTCGGCGTCGAGGACCTCGCTCCAGATATAGGAGTAGTAGCCCGCGTCGTAGCCACCGCCGAAGGCGTGGTTGAAGTACGCCGTGCGATAGCGCGGCGGCACCTCGGCGAGGTCGACCCCCGCGCCTGCCAAGGCGCGTTCCTCGAAGGCGAGGACGTCCTCCACTTCGGTCGGGACGCCGTCGGGAGTGAGGGTGTGCCACGCCTGGTCGAGCAACGCCGCGGCGAGGAACTCGGTGGTCCGGAACCCTTCGCCGTCGGACTGCGACGCGAGCAGGGCGTCGAGCAGCTCGGTCGGCAGCGGCTCGCCGGTGCGGTGGTGGCGGGCATAGCTCGCAAGGATCTCCGGGTGGGTGGCCCACATCTCGTTGACCTGCGAGGGGTACTCCACGAAGTCGCGCGGCACGGCGGTACCTGAGAGCGACGGGTACGTCACGTTCGAGAGCAGCCCGTGCAGCGCGTGTCCGAACTCGTGGAAGGCGGTGTTGACCTCGTCCCAGGTGAGCAGCGTCGGCTCGCCCGCGGCCGGCTGGGTGATGTTGAGGTTGTTGACCACGACCGGCAACTCACCCGTGAGGTGCGACTGCTCGGACAGCGAGTGCATCCAGGCGCCGCCACGCTTGCCTTCGCGCGCGTAGTAATCGGCCACGAACAGGCCGCCGTCGCTGCCGTCGGGGCGGGTCACCGCGAACACACGCACACCGTCGACGTAGCCCGGCAGGTCGGGCCGTTCGGTGAAGGTGAGCCCGTACAGCCGCTCGGCTGCGAGGAACACACCGCGCTGCAGCACGTTCTCGAGCTCAAGGTACGGACGCAGGGCCGCCTGATCCACCTGGTACTTCTCGGACCGGACCCGGTCGGCGTAGTAGCCCCAGTCCCAGGCGCGGAGCATCTCGCCGGGGTGGTCGGCGGCGAGCGCCTGCTGCAGCTCCCCGGCCTCCTCGCGGGCGTTGCGGACCGCCGGTGCCGCAAGCTGGCCGAGCATCGCACTGACAGCGTCCGTGGACTTCGCAGTACCGCCCGCTGCCACGTAGGCGGCGTGATGGGGGTAGCCCAGCAGCTGTGCCCGCTCCGCACGCAGCCGTGCCAGCCGCAACACCAGCTCGCGCGTGTCGGTGGCCTCGTCGCCACCCCAGCCACGTGCCACCGAGGCCGTGTGCACCTGCTCGCGCAGCGTCCGATTCGGGCTCTGGGTGACCAACGGCTGCGCGGTGGGGAGGATGAAGGTGACCAGTGCGCCGTCGAGATCGCGATCGACGGCGGAGCGACGCAACCCCGAGACCGTCTCCTCCCCGAGTCCCTCGAGCAGGCTGTCGTCGGTCACCGCGACCGCGGCAGCTGCCATTCCCGCGGCCGCACGCTGGGAGAACTCGGTCTCCGTGGCGCTGATCCGGGAGTTGAGGTCCTTGAGGCGGGTGGCGGCATCGTCGTCGAGGGTGATCCCGGCGCGCTCGAAGTCCTGCAGGTAGCGGTGCAGCAGCCAGGCCGTCTCCTCGTCGAGATCGTCGGGCAGGCTCTCGCGCAGCGCGACCAGGCGCGCGTAGATCCGCTTGTCGAGGTAGAGCGTGTCGCGGTGCTCGGTCATCTTGGGGGCGAGCTCGGTCTCGAGCGCCCGGATCTCGTTGTCAGATGCCGAGTTGGCCAGCGTGTAGAGGGGCCAGTACGCGTGGCGCAGCGGTCCCCGGGCACGTTCGAGCCGTTCCAGGGTCGAGGCGAGGGTGCGTGCCTCGCTGTCCGTGGCGATCTCCTCCCAGAGGGCCTGCTGATCGGCCATCGCGGCCAGCACGGCCTCCCGCATCTGCGGCAGCGAGAGGGACGGAAAATCGGGGAGGCCGGCCTCGAGGCGCGGCAGGACTGGGGTCTCTGACGGGGTGTTCATCGCCAGCCATTCTGTCCGATGAATCGTGTGCAGGGGCGTGCGTCGGCGGGCACGGACGATGTAGCATGAGAGCCGGCCGAGACTTTTTCCCGTCCCCCTCGGGAACTCGAGCACTCGGCCCAGCAGCGATGAGTCGTCGGCCCCCCTCCGAACGACCGTCGCGCGGTCAGCCCCGGTGCTTCCCCCAAGTGCCGGGGCTGACTACTTTCCGGGCGGTTTCTCAGATTGATCCTGTGATCGTGTTCACAAACCTGTCACATCTCCCCTACATTCTTGGGGGTGCCTGCCGACGACGCAGGTGCCGTCAGAGAAAGAGGAGACCCCTTGATGAGTCGAGTCGCTCGAGAACGACGTCGCCATCCGGCGCGACGAGCCAGTGTCACCGTAGGCAGCGCAGCCGCGCTGCTGGCCGCCACGCTGGTGCCGATCACCGGTGCGTCTGCGGACAACGCGGACACCACCGATCTGGGAGATGCCGCTGATCACGGCATCAGCGGTGTCACCGACACCTTCATGCCCGCTGCCACCTCGCCTACCGGCGCCTGGTTCGTGCAGCTGGAGGGCGACCCGACCACGCAGGGCGGCTCCAGCGTCGCCATCGCCAGCAGCCAGGACGAGTTCACGGAGACTGCTGAGGAGCTCGACGTCGACGTCGATGTCCGGCAGACCTTCAGCACGCTCTGGAACGGCGTCGCGATCGATGCGAGCGACGAGGATGCCGCGGTGCTGAGCACGGCGGAGAACGTGGTCGCCATCTACCCGGTGCTCGAGGTGCAGGCGCCCACGAGCCCGCCGCCCTCGGTCCCCGACATGGTCAACGCGCTCGGCATGACCGGCGCCGACATCGCGCAGTCCGAGCTCGGCCTGACCGGTGAGGGAATCCGCGTGGGCGTCATCGACACCGGTGTCGACTACGACCACCCTGACCTGGGTGGCTCGGGTGTGGACGACCCGGCCAACTTCCCGAACGACCGTGTGGTGGCCGGCTATGACTTCGTGGGCGACGACTACAACGCCGATGACAGCGCAGCCGACTGGCAGCCGATCCCCCACCCCGATGCCGACCCGGACGACTGCCAGGGTCACGGCACGCACGTGGCAGGCATCGTCGGTGCGAGTGGTGATCCGGCCGAGGGCGGTGTGCGCGGCGTCGCACCCGACGCGCAGATCGGCGCCTACCGCGTGTTCGGCTGCACCGGTTCCACCACGGCAGACATCATGCTCGCGGCGATGGAGCAGGCGCTGGCCGATGGCATGGACGTGGTCAACCAGTCGATCGGCTCGGCGTTCTCGTCCTGGCCGCAGTACCCGACGGCGGTCGGTAGCGACAACCTCGTCGACGCCGGTGTGGTCATGGTCGCCTCGATCGGCAACGAGGGCGACCTCGGCCTGTACGCGTCCGGCGCCCCGGGCGTGGGCGAGAAGGTCATCGGTGTGGCGTCCTACGACAACACGATGATGACCGGTGCCGCGATCTCGGTGGACGACCAGTTGATGGTCTACATGGCGGCGACTGCCTCCCCCGAGCCGCCCACCTCGGGCAGCCTGCCGGTGAGCGTGGCCGGTGAGCCGGGGACCGACGCTGGTCGCTCCTGCGACGGCATCGAGGCCGACCTGGCCGGGACCGTGGCGCTGATCCAGCGTGGCGCGTGCCCGGAGGGTGTGTTCGGCAGCAGCTTCTACGAGAAGGCCCTGAACGCGCAGGAGGCCGGCGCCGCGGCGGCGATCATCTACAACAACGTCCCCGGCCTGCTCAACCCGACGGTCGAGGGCGAGATCGAGATCACGATCCCCGTGATCTTCATCGACCTCGAGGATGGTCTCGCGATCTACGAGAGCGCGATCGACGACGACGGTGCCGAGATGGTCTGGACCGCCGAGACCGCGCAGGCACCCAACCCGACCGGTGGCCTGGTGAGCGCCTTCAGCTCGTTCGGGCTGGCCGCCGACCTGTCGCTGAAGCCGGACCTTGGCGCTCCGGGTGGCTCGATCTGGTCGACGCTGCCGATGGAGCAGGGCTCGTACGGTTCCAACTCGGGTACCTCGATGGCGTCCCCGCACGTCGCGGGTGCTGCCGCCCTGTACCTGCAGGAGCACGGTGACGCTGAGCCGGCCGATGTGAGGGATGCGCTGCTCAACAGCGCTGACCCCTCGCTGTGGTCGCTCAACGACACGATCGGCCTGCTGGAGCCGGTGAACCACCAGGGTGCGGGTCTGCTCGACATCGACGACGCGATCCTGGCCAGCACCGTGGTTTCGCCGAGCAAGCTGTCGCTCGGTGAGAGCGAAGGCGGTCCGGTGACGAACACGATCGAGGTCACCAACAACGGCACCGCTCCGGTCACGTACGAGATCACGTACGAGGACGCGATCACCACAGGGCAGAACCCTGCCGACGGCGACTCCGCCGATGTACCGGGCTTCTACTACGACGACTCGATCGTGGAGGCGCCGGAGTCAATCACGGTGAACCCGGGTCACACGGAGTCGTTCGAGGTGTCGATCAGCCCGAGCGAGGCGTTCGACCTGGCTCAGTACGGCGGGTACCTATACCTGATCAACGGTGACGAGCAGATCTCGATCCCGTACGCGGGCTTCGCGGGCGACTACCAGTCGCTGCCGGTGCTCACGCCGGGTGACTACGGGTTCCCGGTGCTCGCGGCACTGGACACCGACGCGTGCGAGCGGCTCGTCGGGGTCGACTGCACCGTGGGCGGGTCGTGGGACCTCGTGGAGGCCGGTCAGGTCTACTCGATGGCCGACGGCGACGTGCCGACGATCCTGGCTCACCTGGACGCCCCGGCGTCCAACCTGACGATCGACGTGTACCAGGCGAACGAGGACGGGACGCGCGGTGACAAGGTGCACCCGCGGTTCTACAACTACCTGGACACCGATTTCGTCGGTCGGACCGGCGGTGGCCCGAACGTGTTCGTGCCCTACACCTGGGACGGCACGGTGAACCACCGCGAGAACGATCGCGCGGTGCCGGACGGAGACTACGTCCTGGTGCTGTCGGTGGTGAATGCTCTGGGCAACCCGGAGGTCACCGACCACACCGAGTCGTACGAGACGCCGGCGTTCACGATCGACCGTGACGGTGACGGCAACCCGCCGCCACCGCCCGCCGAGACGCCGCTCGAGAAGCTGATCAAGCTGCTCGGCAAGATCCTGGCGAAGATCGTCTGCAAGATCCTCGGGGTCTGCTGACACACCCCTGAACGAGGCCCGCCCGGTCCCCACCGGGCGGGCCTCGTCACATGCGGAGGAACCCGCTCCGGCGTGGTATCTTTTTCGCCGTTGTCCTGCGGCTCGTAGAGCGGCAGACAACCACTCGTCCGGGTGGCGGAATTGGCAGACGCGCTAGCTTGAGGTGCTAGTGCCCTTTATCGGGCGTGGGGGTTCAAGTCCCCCCTCGGACACAGACAGAAGTGGCGGAGTCCCAGGGGGCCCCGAGAGCGCCGGGCCGTCGCATCCAGGTACCTCGGTGAGCCCACGGCACCCTCAACCTCGTCGAGGTCGCCGCCCTCCTCGGCACCGACCGGCGCACCGCCTCACGTGGCGCCGAAGCAGGCGAGATCCCACACCGCAAGATTCACGGGGCACGGAAGCTGTGGAAGGCCACCAGCCGTTCGAGATGGCTCGTTGGTCGCGTCGCACGAAACTCAAGGGACTGCGGTGTCGCAACCGATGCCGGCTCGCAGTTCACGAGTCTGCGCTAAGGCGAGCGGCTGGCCGAGATCGGCGCCGTCCGGTCGATCGGAAGTCGGTGACAGCCACGACAACGCCCTGGCCAAGACCGTGACAGCGACCACAGAGACTGAGCTCACCCGCGGACCCGCGCGGTGAGGGTCGTGGCGCACCGTCGACGACGTCGAACTCGCGACTCTCGGCTGGGCGTATTGGCATCACCACCACGCTTCGAACTCACCGCCTGTCGAACCTCCGTAGCGCCTACCGATGCGGCGAACGCGGCATCTGCCCAAAACTGGATGCTAGATGAGCGAACACAGAACACGCGCCCGAGCGACCACTGCGAAAGACCACCCGCCCACACGCGCTCCGCAACAACGCCCTGTCAGCGGCCCCCAGTCAATCGTTTCCCTCCCCGGTCTCGCCGTCGGAGCAGATGACGCACCGGCTGAACGCCGGGCCGACGCCATGGCTGACATGGCGATATCCCGATCCCGCTCATGGGACAGCACCCCCGGCAACCGGGTTACCCCGCGCCAACCATCTGCGCTCTCCACCCTGCGGCGCGCACCCGGCCCAGGCAACGCCGTCGACGCTGCAGGTGGGACGCTATCCGCCGAGACGAGCAAGACGATTACGGACCGCCTCGGTACCGGGTCGAGGCTCCCGATCTCGGTCATGCGCCGCATGGAAGCGGGCTTCGGCACCTCCCTCAACCATGTACGCATACACACAGACGAAGCAGCATCCCGGCACAACGAGCACGTATCAGCCAGCGCCTTCACCCTCGGCAACGACATCTTCTTCGGTGCCGGTCAGTACCAACCGGACGACCCAGTCGGAGAGCACATGCTCGCCCATGAGATCGCACACGTCCTCAGCGAAGGGCAGCCCACGATACGGCGGGTAAGGGTCGGGCTGTCAAACTTCGCCTCGAAACACCAGGAGCAGAACCAAGACCACCTGCGCGGTAAGGGAGTGCCGATCTCGGCCGACGCGGCTGCCGCGGCGATCTGGCTCGACCACAATCACGACGAGGATACCGCCCGACTGCTTTCGACGGACGATTTCGAGGCTGTTCGTCTACAAGCAGCATCATTCCCGACAGTCCCGGTCCAAGACCTGGTCATCGCTGTTCAGAGGCTCATCAGCAGCCCTCCAAGCCTCCTGACGGACCCATCGAAAGACCCTACGCAGGACAATGACATCACCTGGTCGCCCGTCAACGATAACGGTGACGGAACCGGTGTCCTCGCCCACTACCTTCCAGGCCGGAAACACGCAGATGGATCGGATGCCGGAGGCTGGCAGCAGTCAGCGATCGTTCTCGCTAGGCGCTCTGACAGCACAGGAACTTTCTACGTCCGCGGCCATCTCCTCAACCGTCACCTTGGGGGACCTGGCCTGAACTACAACCTCGTGCCGCTCACCGGCAGGGCCGGCCACGGAGGGAATAATGCCAACAAAGCACATTCGGCAATGTTCGAAGAAGTGATCAAAGAGAAGTACGAGAAGTTGGGAGCCACCCAGGAGGACAGGGTGACTCAGCTGTCGTACCAGGTCAACGCGCACTGGTCGCAGAGCCAGCGGCCGGCGACCCCAACGTTGACGAACATCACTGAACAGCTCACCGAAGGGCTTCGGCAGTGGAGGGACTGGGCAACCAAACCCAAGACGGGGCCGGGAGGAGCGCCCCTCGACACTTTCCTCAGCGACGACATGCAAGTGACAAAGGCGCTCCTCGAGCAGGGGCACCCACAAGCGGTGGTCAACAACTACATGGACGCCGCGCAAAGGCGGGAGACGTGGGCCGCGAGCGAGTCGGTCGAACATCTCACCCTGCTATCGAAGCGCCTCGACTCATTTCCGGACGGTCAGGAACTGCTGGCTGCTATTGCGGCAGAGCCGCTGCTGGAAAAGTTGGCCTCCACGGTGACGGCAGACCTCGGCTCCGTGTCCGCTGCCAGTTGGTACGACCTCAAAGACAGGGTTGAAGGCAATTTGAATCTCTGGCTCACAGAAGAAGAAGTCGTTCCGAGCGCCCTAGAGGTACTCGCTAAGTTCGTGCAGTATGGACAAGTCCAGACTCTCGGCCCCGAACGGGTGGCTGTGATTAAGCCAGACGAGCTCTTCAGCCCCTATTGGCATGTGCGCGCGTCGTCATTCTGACGACTTCGGCCTCGACGATTCAGCACCCAGGCCTACGAGTGTCGAGACCAATGACGGCGATCGCAGAGTCGCCGGCTCGAAGCGACAGCCCACAGAAGGGTCTCCCTCGACCGCACTTGCAGGCGCCACCGGAGGGTGTGACCTGGGACGCGTGACCCGAGGTCACGCCGACGGCACCTCTCCCGAACCGGGACATCGGCGATCGACGGTGTCCCGACGTCGTTCCACGTGGTTCATCTGCCGCGCCGCCTCAACCGCGAGATCTCGCTTGCCCGCTCGGCTGATTCTCACTGCGAGCTTGAGTAGCGTGGAGGGCTCGCCGGCTACCAGATCGAAGGCACCATGAGCTCGAGATACGAACTGCCCACCCTGGACGACCTGGTCCGCCTCGCCGAGCCGCACGATGCGGCGATCACGGTGTACGCGCCGACCTCCCCTGCAGCGAACGATCGGGACGTCGCATTCACCGCGGTCAAGAGCGCCGTCGACACCTCGATCCGCGCGTTGCGTGCACACGGCTTGCGTCACGCTGTCGAGAAGGCCCTTCGTGCCCAATGGGACGCGATTGCCGCCGATGGCGAGCTGTGGGGGAACCTCGCCGCGTCGCTCGCGGTATTCATCAGCCCTGACAGCCACCACGTCTACGCCCTGCCGAACCAGCTGGAGAGCCAGCAGCAGGTCTCGACCTACTTCGACCTGGGACAGCTCGTGCGCTCGGTCGCGACCGACCAGCATGCCTACGCGCTGCAGCTGTCCGCCAACGCCTGGCAGCTCTGGGAGGCCACGGCGACCACACGCGCGACCGAGCTGACCCCCACCGGCAGCTACCCCACCGATGCCGCCGACGCCACGCACCGGGACGAGATCCGGGGACGTCAGCACGAGGGCAGGCTGGTGGGTGACGAGGGCAAGAAGACGCTGCTGGACACCTACGCCACGCGCGTGGCGGAAGCAGTCGGGGCTGAGCTCGGCGACAGGAACCCGACGAGTCCGTTGTTCGTGTTCGCCAGCGAGACGCTTCAGGCGATGTTCAGCTCAGCCTACGGCTCACGGCGTCAGGTGGTAGCGATCCATGGGGCCGCCGACGATCTGCGACCGCATCAGATCGACGAAGCCATGCGTCAACGCCTGCCGCAGCTCAGCGCGCAACGCGTGGACGCCCAGCTGGAGCGCATGGGCAACGACGTACCGCGGGGTCTGGTGCGCACCGACGTCGCCGAGATCGCTCGCGCGACCGCCATGGGCGCCGTGGACGCGCTCGTGTACGAGTTCACGGTCGACATCCTCGGCACCTACGACGACGTGACCGGCGAGGTCACGCTCGCTTCCGACGAACCCGGCTACGACCTGCTGTCGCGCATCGCGATCGGCGTTCACCAGCGCGGTGGCGACGTGATCCCTGTGCGCGACTCCGAGGTTTCAGGAGGCGTCTGGAACGGCACGGCCGTCGCCCACCTCCGCTACCCGATCTGAGGCCCTACCGCGTCAGCCCGAACCGCCGACCGGTCAGGCTGGTGACCTCGAACGCGACGGCGTCGCTCATGTGCAGGCCGAGGTTGAGATAGGTCGCGGCTTCCCGCTCGGCCGGGGACCTACGTCCCTGCGGAGGTCACCGGCACCTGGATGAGGATGTCCCCGGTCGGCGACGGCGAGCCGCCCGTCGGCTCGATCGTGAGCGCGACGACGTCGGCCGCCAGGACATCCCCGGTGAGCAGTACGGTCGCCGCACCGTCACCGCTGCGGAACACGCCCGCGTCGGCGGGCGCGTCACCGGCGATCGTCCACGCCTGGAACACCTCGCTGTTGCCGAGTGCGGGCAGGTCCTGCAGGAGCACGACGGCGGAGCCCACCTCGTCGGACATCAGTACCGTCCCGCGCATGCCTCCGACTCCGTCGGCGGCGTAGACGCGGAGGTCGGAGGCCGAGAGCAGCGCCTCCAGCTGGACTCGGCTCTCCTGCTCGACGACGGCGATCTCACGTGCGTGATCAGCGCCAGCCGGGCGGAGCACACCCCAGGCGACACCCGCGAGCGCCAGCACGCAGGCGGCCGCAGCGAGCACCCGCCACCGGTCGCGGCTCGGCGTGCGCCTGCGCCGCCGCGCGAGCTCGTCGACGCCACTGGCGGCCGCCGGCTCGGGAGCGGCCTGCTCCGGCAACGGGGGCAGCGGACGCACCTGCGAGATCGCTGCGAGCACGGAGTCGCGGAGCTCGGGGGGCGGCTGCACGGAGCTCACAGCGGGTAGCCGGACCACGGCGTCGCGCAGCGAGCGCACGTCGTCGCGGCAGTCCGCGCACACCGCAAGGTGGCGCTCGAAGGCCACCAGCTCCTCGGGCTCCAGTGCGTCGAGCACGTACGCGCCGGTGAGTGCGTGCACCGACTCCTCGTCCACGGTCACTGCCGTTCACCTCCTTCGAAGAAATCTCGCAGTCTGATCAGCCCGTCACGCAGGCGCGTCTTGGCCGTGCCGAGCGGCACGTCGAGCAGTCCCGCCACCTCGGTGTGCGTGTAACCGCCGAAATAGGCGAGCTCGATCGCCTCGCGCTGAATCGTGGTCAGGCCGGAGAGCGCCCTCCGCACGCGTTCGGCGTCAAGTCGCTCCACCACGGTCTCCCCCACGTCCTCGACCTGCTGCGGCTCCCGCACCGCGTAGCGCTGTTCCCGCTCGATCCCCGACTGCGCGCTCCGGACCCGGTCGACGGCGCGGCGGTGCGCCAGGGTGAGCATCCACCCGAGCGGACTGCCTCGGTCCGGGTCGAACCTCGCCGCGTTCTGCCAGATCTGCAGGTAGCAGTCCTGCGTGACCTCCGCGGCCTGGGCTGGGTCCCGGACGACGCGGATCACCAGCCCGTACACGCGGGCCGACGTCGCGTCGTACAGCTCCCCGAACGCCGCCTCGTCCCCGCGCGCGCTCCGGCGCAGCAAGGACCCCAGCGCGGCGGCTGGGTCCTGCTCGGTGCCGCTGCCGGCGCCGGAGGGCTCTCGCTCCCCCGGCGCCGGCGCGAGTCGGCGGGCCATCAGGTCCTCTCGGTCAGAGTCTGCTCAGCCCAGGAAACCACTGATCACTCGCTGGGCGGCATCAGCACGCCGTCGATGATGTAGACGGTCGCGTTCGCGGTCTGGATGTTCCCGCACACGACCTGGGCGCCGTCGGCCCCGACGGTGAAGTCCTCGCCCGAGCCCTCGACCGTGAGATCGTCACCCTGCAGCGTGGCGAAGGTTCCCGCGAGGTCCTCCGGAGCAAGTCGCTCCGGCACCACGTGGTAGGTCAGGACGGTCGTGAGCAGGCCCTCCGGGTCGTCCTGCACCGCCTCGACCGTCTCGGCAGGCAACGCCTCGAAGGCTGCGTTGGCCGGCGCGAACACGGTGATGTTCTCCGCCGCGTTGAGGGTGTCGCCCAGGTTCGCGAGACCCACGAGCTCCACGAGCGTGGACAGCTCCTCGTTGTTGCCTGCAGCCGTTGCCACGGGGTCTTGTGCCATGCCGTCGAAACTGCCCGCGCCGACGGCGGGGACTCTCGAGCAGGCGGGTCCGAACGGATCGCTCGCCGCCGCGTCGCAGCCCATGTCGTCGGCGGTCGTCTCCTCCTCGGTGGCCTCGGGCTCCGGGGTCTCCTCGTCGGAGTCGGCGGGGGCGGTGGGGCCGTCGGCGGTGCCGCCGCCGGCGCCTGCGGTCAGGGCGAGCGCCGCCGCCAGAGTGAGCGCTGGGACGATGGGGCGAATCTTCACGATGACTTCTCCTCGGTGTCACGGTGACCGGATGGTCCGTACGTGAGGGGATTCGGAGCCCTTGCGGGTCCGGATTGGTCAGCCTTCGACCATGAACGCGATCGAGTGCCAGCCCCGCGCGCCGTCGGGGAACGGCTCGGTTCGCTCCTCGGGCTGGGTCTCGCCGGTGCCGTCGGTGCTGCGGACCTGCACGTCGTGCCGGCCGGCACCCGTGCTGTTCCAGCGGTGGCTCCAGGCGCGCCACAGGTCCGGTCCGGCATCCGCCGCCAGCTCGGCCTCCTGCCAGTCACCGCCGTCGATGCTGACCTCCACCCTCTCGATGCCCCGGTGCTGCGCCCATGCCATCCCGGCGATCGTCACCTCGCCGGCGGGAACGCTGGCCAAGGCCGACGGCACGTCGATCCGGGTCTGCGTGAGCACCGGTGCCTCGGTCGCCCAGCCCCGTTCGGTCCAATAGGCGACGTCCTCCTCGTAGGTCGACACCCGTAGGCCGGTGAGCCACTTCGCGGCCGAGACGAAGCCGAACAGGCCGGGCACCACCAGCCGAGCAGGAAAGCCACGCTCGAGCGGAAGCTGTTCTCCGTTGATCCCGACCACGAGCAGTGCGTCGCGGCCGTCGCGCACCGTCTCGAGCGGGATGCTGCAGCTGAACCCGTCGGCTCCCTCGGCGAACAGCTGCTCGGCCCCGGGCTGTACGCCGACCTCGTCGAGCAGGTCGGCGAGAGGGATGCCCAGCCAGCGGCCGGTACTCACGTACGGCCCGCCGATCGGGTTCGAGACGCAGCTGAGCGTGATCCACCGTTCCACCAGCGGTCGCTCCAGCAGGTCGGCGTAGCTGAGCGTCAGCGGCCTTTCGACCATGCCCTCGATCGGCAGCGACCATGTGGAGGCGTCCAGCCGAGGCGTGGTCAGCGCGATGTCCACGCGGTAGAAGTCCGGTAGTGGCGTGACGAACGGGGTCACGCCGTCGAGATCGATCTGCACATCGTCCGGCAGCGGCTGGGCGGGATCGGCGGGCTGCGGCAGCTGCTGATCGCGGCCGACCGCCGCATCCGAGGTTCGCAGCTGCGACACGAGCGTGCCGCCCCCGACTCCGACGGCTGCGAGCAACGCAGGTCCGCCGAGCAGCACGCCACGGCGCCGAGGGCGCAGCCGGCCGGCGCGCACGTGCGGTCCATCCAGTGGCGTGGCCGGCGAGCGCCCCGACCCGCTCTCGACCCCAGCCGCACTCCTCGGCGCGGGTGCGGCCGCACGCAACAGCACCACCAACAACGCCACAGCGACCTCCGCGGCCACCACAGCCGGCAGCCATGCCACGATCTCCGGGCTTCGCGCTGCGGCTGCCGCACCGGCGATCCCGCCCAGGGCGAGCAAGCCCACGATGCCGACCCACCGCCGTCGGGACGCCACGATGCCGAGAACCGCGGTCACCAGAACCAGCACGGCGGCGATGCCGCCCAGCAGGATGGGCTTGTCCGCGGTGCCGAACGAGCGCACCGCCCACTCCTTCACCGGCGTGGGTGCCGCATCGATCGCGACCGAACCGACCGCCAGCAGCGGAGAGGCCGCCGGCACGGTGACCGCGGCGACGAGGTGGGCGACCCCGAGTCCGGCCGCGGTGCTCAGGACCCCGAGCGCAGCCGCCAGCCATCGGGGCGGGAGCGCAGCAGGATCAGGTCTCACACCCCCTGATTCGGAGCAGCGGCTCCCCTGGATGGGTCAGCGCCATGGACTAGCGCCGTGGCGCCGGTCCGGGCGGCCTCCCCGATCGCGCACAGCAGCGCCGTGGTGCGTGCACCCTCATGCGCGTCGACCGCCGGGAGACTGCCCTCGCGGATCGCGGCTGCCACGTCGGACCAGAACGCCCGGTGTCCCGCGAGGCCGATCGCCCCGGGGTCCGCGCCTCCGCCCGGCACGGCGCTGCCGGCCTGCGGCGGCGCCCCGGGCAGCTGCCACTGCGTGATCACACCCTGCGTCATCTCGAGCATGCCGCGATCGGTGTAGATCGCGAGCGTGGCGTCGTGGCCGGGCGGGGTGGCGGTCGAGGTCGCCAGCATCCCGAAGGCACCCGAGCGGAAAGCCAATGTGGCCACGGTGGTGTCCTCCGCCGTTCGCGCCCCGACCTGCGTTCCCGCCTGCGCCGTGACGGTCGCGACCGGTCCGCACAGCCACTGCACCAGATCGATCAGATGCACGCCCTGGTTGAGAAGCGAGCCACCGCCCGAGGCGGCCTCCCCACGCCACGGCGCGGCCTCGAAGTAGGCCTCGTCGCGATGCCATGGCATCTGGGCGACGACGAGACGCACCTGGCCGAGCCCACCGCCGTCGAGCATCGCCTTGAGAGCCGTGACCACCGGCTCGAAGCGGCGCTGCGTGACCACGGCGACGACGCAGCGGCCCGCGTCCTGGAGCCGCACGAGCTCGTCGGCCTCGTCCGTGGTCAGTGCCATCGGCTTCTCGACCACGACGTGACGCCCCGCTCGCGCGACCGCGAGCGCGGCCGGGCCGTGCAGGTGGGAGGGGCTGCAGATCGCCACCACATCCACATCCGGGCGCTCGACCAGCTCCCGATGCTGGACCTGTCGAGCCTGCGGCCACCCGGCGTCGGCGCCGCTGCTCGGCGTGCCGCCGCTGTAGGCGTCGAGCACCACACCGGGGACCTCCCGCAGGGCGCGGGCGTGCTTGCTCCCGATGCCGCCGATGCCCACGATTCCCACCGTCAGCGGCGAGGCCGCAGACTGATCCGACACCGATGCGTCCACGGAGGCAACGTATCGGACCTCACCCGCGACGACGGCGCTGCCGGCCACCGCGCGCACTGCGCCCCCACCACGACCAGCGCGGAAGCACCGTTCGCTGCGGACGTTCAGCGCATTCCCAGGATGGTGCCGCACACTGCACTATCGCCCCAGCTGAGGAGCCCCATGTTGAACGGCATCTTTGGTCGTCAGAAGTCCGAACCCGTGGCCGAGGTGCCACCCGAGCTCGCTGAGGCGTTGGTGCGAGCGGACGAGAGCGTGCGGCGCGGCACCGACGAGCTCGGTTACGCCACCGCCGAGTTCGGCGAGGTCGCCGTCCGCGAGCTCGCGGACGCACTCCGGCAGGCGCAGACGCACCTGCAGGAGGCCTTCCGGCTCAACGCGCTGCTGCTCGACGACCAGCCAGAGACACCTGCCCAGCGCCAGCAGCTCGAGGCCGGTGCCCTGGCAGCGGCGCGCGAGGCGGAGCAGGTGGTCCGTGGACCCGCGTCCGCACTGGCCGCGCAGCGAGCAGCGCTCCGCGATGCCCCGGCCACGATCGCGCGGCTGCGTGCCGAGGCCGATGACGTCGCCGGTCGGGTCGAGGATGCCCGGGCGGCGATCGCCGCGCTCGCCGCGAGGTACAGCGACGAGGCGGTCCTCCCGGTGGCCGACAACGCCGAGCAGGCGCAGGCGTTGCTCACGTTCGCCGACCGCTCGCTGCACCTCGCCGAGCGCCGCCACGAGTCGGGCCGGGGCGACGAGGCCACCAAGGCCCTCCAGGTCGCCTCCGACAGCGTCCGTCGGGCGGAGGCGCTGCTGGACGCCGTCACCGATCACGAGGTCGAGTCCGTTCACGCGGAGTCCACGCTCGCGGCGGTGCTCGCAGACTCACGTACCGATGTCGCCGAGGCGCGGCAGCTCCTCGCGGCGGCGGACGATCCCGATGTCGCTGCCGCAGCCGCAGCACTGGAGCAGGCACTGGCCGCCGCGGGCCAGCCGGAGGCGGCCGGCGACCCGTTCACCAGCCTCAGCCGTGTGCGCGCCGCCAATACCGCGCTGGAACAGCTCGTCCAGGACCGCCGACGCCGGCCCGAGCGTGAGCGTGAGCGTGAGCACCTGCTGGCTGCGCTCGCCGACGCCGACCGTCAGGTCGCACTCGCTCGCACCCTGATCGCGGACCACCCCGGGCAGATCGGCTCACAGGCACGCACCCGACTCGCACAGGCTGAGCGCCTGCTCGATGGCGTCACTGACCTCGACGACCCGGCGGCGGCCCTGGCCCAGGTGAGGCAGGCGGCCGACCTCGCCGCAGGTGCCGCCGACCGTGCTCGCGCCGACCTGACCGCAGGCGTGAGTCACCGTCAGGACGCACCCCCGTGGGCGCCTGACCCTGGGCGCGGTGGCGCCGGCAGCGTGCTCGGCGGTGTACTGGGCGGAATGGTGCTCGGCGGGATCCTCGACGGTCTCGACGACATCGACCTGGACTTCGACTAGCGCGTGTCGTCCATCCCTAACCTGCTACGCGAGTCTCGGCACACGGGTGCGGGAGAGATCTGAAGAGACTCGGGCCGTGTGACCTCACCATGGTTCGCGGGCCACGCATGAGTCCGCTCACCCAGAGCGCTGCTCTCTCGGGCGGATCGGTCGGTAGCGGCGATCGGAGACCACACGCGGGGTGGGTCGCCGGGTCCACCCAGGGTCGGACTCGGCCACTCAGCCGTAGGTCCGGAGGTTGATGTCCACACGCCGAGCCTGGCGCAGGCTCGTGCGCATGGCCACACACCATCTGCGCCCGCTGATCACTGCCGGCACGATGCTCGCTCTCCTCACAGGCTGTGGGCTCGGCGAGGCCCTCAACGACGGCGACACGAAGGAGCGTCACGCCGATACGGGCGCCGAGGGCAAGGAGAGCGGTCTGCTGGCCGACTGGATACCGGACGACGCCAGCGACGTGTCGGTGATGCAGCGCACCACGGGATCCGAACGACTGCTCACGTTCACCTTCGAGGGCGACCTGCCACCCGAGTGCGTAGCCATCGCGACACCAGGCGAGCCCACCGATGACGAACTCGAGGCTAGCTACGCCACCGACCCACGCACCGCCGACACCCCGCTGTCACGATGGAGCAGGACACCGACTCTCGAGGCCGACTGGTGGCCGGAAGGACAGCTCGCCGAGACCACGCACCTGTGCGGTCGATGGTGGGTCAGCAATGACGAAGACACCGTCTACGGGTTCGGGGCAGAAGAGAGCGGCGGCTGACCCGACGCGCCCTGCACCGGCCACTCGCGGTGAGCCACCGCTAGCCTGCTGCCACCATGCTCGTCACCGTTGTCCTGGTCGCTCTCGCCGGCGCCATCGCAGCCCGACGAGTGCCGTGGGTCCGGCTGCGGATGCCGCCACCGACGTCGACCACGCTGATGGCGCTCGCGGCGGCCGTCGCCACGTTCTCGTTCGCCGACGCCTCGCCGGGTGCCGGCCGAGCGGCGATCGCCGGTGGCGTCACGCTGGCGGTAGGCGCGTGCGCGATCGCGATCGCCGGCTGGTTCGCCCATCTGGTCCTGGCGCCCGCCCGCCAGCGCAACTTCCTCGCCCAGGTGGAGTCCCTCAGCGATCGGATCGTCGCGCGAGCGGACGCGGTGACCTGGCGTGTGGGCCGATGGAACGTCGTCGCCGTCGTGGTCCGCTCGGTGCTGCGCGCCGCTCACGTACGCGTGACCGGACTCGCCGCCGAGATGAGCTACTACGCACTGATCTCGCTGGTGCCGATCGCCACGGCGCTCGGGTCGAGTCTCGGCTTTCTGCGCAAGGTGCTGGGCGACGAGCAGGTCGAGGCGATCCGCACCTCGATCGTCGACGGCCTCACCTCGATCTTCGCCGAGCAGGTGGCCAGCGACATCCTCGCTCCGCTGGTCGACGGCCTGCTCGACGAAGGGCGCACCTCGGTCGCGATCGGCGCGCTGCTGATCACGTTGTACCTCGCGAGCCGGGTGTTCCGTGCCGCGGTACGTGCGCTCGATGACGCCTACCGCGTCACGGCCCGCCGGAACGTGGTGGCGCAGTACCTGCTGGGGTTCGTGTTCACGATCGGTGCCGTCCTCACGTTGGTGACGATCGCCTTGCTCGTGGTGATCGGGCCGCTGCTGGGCGGCGGCGATGCGCTCGCCGAGCAGTTTGGCCTCGGCGAGGCCTTCCAGGTGGCTTGGGACGTGCTGCGCTGGCCCGTGGCCTGCGTGTTGGCGCTGCTGTTCCTCGTGTTCCTGTACCGCTATGCACCGAACGCGGACCATCACTGGCGCACGTGCGTGCCCGGTGCCGTGGTCGGGTTCCTCGGGCTCCTCCTGGTCTCGACGGGGTTCGCCCTGTACGTCCGGGCGTTCGCACCCACGACGATCGCCCCCGACGCCGCGAACGCGGCCGTGGTGCAGGCCGCGGCGCAGATGCTCAGCCTGGTGCTCGCTGGCGTGCTGTGGCTGTGGCTCGCCAGCATCGCCGTGCTTCTGGGTGGCATCGTCAACGCCGAGATCGATGCCGAGCGGGAGGCGGCCGCGACCGGGCGAGATCCGAATCCGATTCCCACTTGACAGATATCTGATAACTCATGTGTACTGTGTCTCAGACGAACGGGAGTCACAACGATGCGCGCACCCCTCTCCAGGCAGGCCGATCTGAGCCTGCGGCAGTACATCCTCGACCAGGGCCTCGGACCCGGCGACGCCCTCCCCTCCGAGGGTGAGCTCGCCACTCGCCTCGAGATGGGCAAGACCTCGATCCGCGAGGGGATCCGCCGGTTGGAGACCCTCGGGATCGTCGAGGTCCGCCACGGGCGTGGCTTGTTCGTCGGCAGGTTCTCGTTCGCGCCGCTGATCGAGCAGCTCCCCTACTCGCTCGCGATGGACAGCGTGCCGTTCCGCGACCTGCTGCAGGTCCGGCGCGCCCTCGAGGAAGGTCTCGTGGTCCAGGCGGCGGCAAGGCTCACCGAGGCGGACCTCAGCACGCTCGACGACCTGGTCGAGCAGATGCGGGCAGGTTCGCAGGACGGCCGGGTCCCACCCGACGTGGACCGCGCGTTCCACCTTGCGCTCTTCGCCCCGCTGGGGAACCGCTTCGTCAGCGAGCTGCAGGAAGTCTTCTGGGACATCTTCCATCGCGCCGTCGAGCATGTCCCAGCACGCCCCGGTCTGCACACCGCCGACGACCACGCCAACATCGTGACGGCGATCCGCACCGGTGACGCGCTGCAGATGACGCGAGCGATCGCCGATCACTTCGCCGACATCGAGGCCGTCGTCGAGGACCTCGTCGTCGGCGGTGCCCAGGGAGCCGACCGAACCTCGGCCTAACCCGCGCCCTACCCACCCGCCTGGTCGGACCGACCTGGCTCGATCCGCCCTGCCCACCCGAAGGAATCTCCATGCCCCTGTCCGGCATCATGCCCGCCCTCGTCACGTCGTACGACGCCGACGGCGAGATCGACCTCGATCGCAATCGCACCCTGGTCGACGCTCTCGTCGGTGCAGGCGTCGACGGCCTGTTCATCTCGGGCTCGACCGGTGAGGCGCTGCTGCACACCCTCGACGAACGACGCCGTCTCATGACGGCGTGCGTCGACGAGGTCGGCGGCCGTGCCACGGTCATCGCGCACGTGGGCCAGATCGATGTCGCCACGACCCTCGACCTGACCCGGTTCGCCGTTGCCGAGGGCGTGGACGCGGTCTCCGCCGTGACGCCGATCTACTACTACCTCGACGAAGCGGCACACGCGGCCTACTACCGCCAGATCGCCGACGTCCTGGGCGGCAGCGTGCCGTTGGTGGCGTACCACATCCCGTCCCGCACCGGCGTGCAGCTCGGCCCTGGCTTCTTCCTCGACCTCGCCCACGAGGGCGTCATCCAGGGCCTGAAGTACACCTCGACTGACCTCTACCCGCTGACCGAGGTGCGCCGCGACGCCCCAGAGGGCTTCGCGATCTTCAACGGTTCTGACGAGGTGCTGCTCGGTGGGCTCGCGCTCGGCGCGGACGGCGGGATCGGGTCGACCTACAACGCGCTCCCCCGGCTCTACTCCGAGCTTGCCGCAGCCGCCTCGGGCGGCGACCTCGCCACCGCGCGCACGCTGCAGTCCCTCGCCAACCGGTTCATCGAGGAGATGAACGGCTACAACTTCATCGCGTTCCTACGTGCCGTGCTCGAGCGTCAAGGCTTCTCGATGGGCGCCAGCCGCGCTCCGCTGCCGTCGCTCGACGACTCCCAGCGCGCCGCCATCAACGGCTTCTTCGACGCCCAGCCCCAGCTGTCCGAGTACCTGATCTCGGCCTGACCACCCCGTTTCCCAAAGGAGAGGAACACTTTCATGTCCCGCATGACTCGACGTCGCGCCCTCGGGGCCGGCGCCGCCGTGCTCGCCGGAGCGCTCGCGCTCACGGCCTGCACGCCCAGCGAAGACACACCCGACAGCACCCCCTCGACGAACGCCGAGGGCAACCCCACCGGAACCCTCGAGATCGTCTGGCCCGGCACCTCCGATCCGGAGACGCGGATGGCCGAGGACTTCGCTGACGCGATGGCCGAGCAGGGCATCACGATCGAGTACAACTTCCTGTCGTGGGCCGACATCGGCCAGCAGCTCGCCGTCCGGATCCAGGCCGGCGACCCGCCGGACCTGACCATGACCCAGGACGTCGTCGACCTCGTCCGCATGGACGGACTTCTCCCGCTCGACGACGTCTTCGATGCGACGTGGACCGAGGACGACTTCCGCCCGGGTTCGCTCGACTTCTCGCGCGTGGACGGTTCGCTCTACTCGATCCCCTACGCGGCACAGGCCTTCGACCTCGTGATCAACGAGACGTTGCTGACCGAGGCCGGCTACGCCGTCGAGGACCTCCGCACCTGGGACGACGTGATCGCCGCGGCCGAGGCCATGACGGGCGACGGCACCTACGGCTTCGGCTACCCGCTGCAGAACCCGCGCTTCGCCTTCCGCGGCGCGCTGACCGCCGCGTACGCAAACGGACTGTGGCCGGGCGACTCCTCGCCCGAGGCGGCGGACCGGTGGGTCGAGGTGCTCGAGCACGTCCAGCAGCTGAACGAGCTGTCCCCGCCCGCCGCCGCGGCGTGGTCGTACCCGGAGATGTTCCAGTCCTACGCCAACGGCGAGGTCGGCATGATTCCGGCCGGCACTTTCTTCAGCGCGAACGTCTACGAGCTCAACCCCGAGATCATCGCCAGCTCCCGACAGATCGCCTACCCGGCCGGCCCCTCGGGCGAACAGCTCGCCCCGGTCTCCAACGCCGGCTTCGCGATCTTCAAGGACTCGCCGAACATCGAGCTCGCGGAGTACGTGCTGCAGCAGCTGGTCTCACCCGAGTGGAGCAGCAGGCTGACGACGGCCGTCAACACCCCGGCACTGTCCGAGGTGGCGCCCGAGGACCTCGCCGGTGCGGCCGCCGATATCTACCCGGACGCGGCCGAGGGGCATGTCCAGCAGATGATCGACCAGGCCACGCTGATCGACGAGGCCGGTGTGCCGCTGCAGCCGATCGTCGGCCAGGCGACCATCGAGACCGAGTTCCAGGCGATCCTGCTCGAGTTCCTGGACGGCAGCTTGTCGGCCGCCGACGCCCAGCAGCAGATCGCAGCGGCGATCGAGGACGCCCAGTAACCACCCCACCACATCGGGGCGGTCGATCGCGCAGACGCGGTCGACCGCCCCGAACGGAGGCCCCCATGACCACCCTGACCGCGCCCGCGCGGCGGCCACGCTCGTTCCGGCGCTGGTACAGCGACAAGGGCTACTGGCTGGCACTGATGGCGCCCGTGCTGATCTTCTTGCTCGCGGCGCAGTTCTACCCGTTGCTGGAGACGATCCGGATCGGCTTCACGAACGAGACCGCGACGGCACCCGGCGAGACCGAGTGGGTCGGGTTCGACAACTACAGCCAGCTGCTGCGCGAGGACCCGCGGTTCTGGCAGATCTTCCGGAACAGCATCTTCTGGGTCCTCGGTTCCGTGGTGCTGCAGCTGGTGCTCGGGACGCTCGCAGCGCTGGTGCTCAACCTCTCGTTGCGGTTGCGCGCCCTCTGGCGTGGGCTGCTCATGGTGCCGTGGGTGACCCCGGTGGTCGTGGTCGCGATCATCTGGCGCTGGCTGTTCCAGGGTGGCGAGTCCGGGCTGATCAACCACTACCTCGGCCGCGTCGGGATCATCGACGATCCGATCGTCTTCCTCGCCTCCGACGTCTGGGTCTGGCCGGTGCTGCTGCTGGCCTCGACCTGGAAAGGGCTGCCGTTCGCTGCGCTGCTGATACTGGCGGCGCTGCAGTCGCTGCCGAAGGAGGTCCAGGAATCCGCCGCGATGGATGGTGCCAACGCCATCCAGCGGTTCTGGCACGTCACGCTGCCGCACCTGCAGCCGACGCTGTTCGTCACCGGTATGACCTCGCTGGTCACCACCTGGTTCAAGTTCGAGATCATCTGGGCACTCACCAACGGCGGCCCGGGCTTCGCCACGAGCATCCTGCCCACCTACGTCTACACGTTCGCGTTCCAGCGCTTCCAGTTCGGCACGGCCGGCTCGGTCGCCACCATCGCGATGGTGATCGTGCTCGTGCTGGCCGCGATCGTGGCGTTGCTGTTCGGCGAGCGCCGTCAGAAGGGAGCCTCCCGATGAACCGCCGCGGTCCCTGGCCGGTGATCGGTCGCTACGTCGCGCTGCTGGCGCTGATGATCTTCCTGCTCGTGCCCGCGCTGTGGCTGCTGTACTCCTCGCTGCGCCCGAACAACGTGATCTTCGGCCCCCCGGTCCTCGACTTCAGCAACCTGACGTTGGACAACTTCCGCTGGGCGATGTCCGAGCGTGGCCTCGGCATGGGGCAGCTGCTGAGCAACAGCTTCATGATCTGCCTCATGACGGTGGCGCTGACCACGGTCTTCGCCTGCCTCGCCGGCTACGGCCTCGTGCGGTACCGCGGCGCAGGCGCGAAGATCGCGATCGTGGGCCTGCTCATCGCGCAGATGATCCAGGGACCCATGATCATGGTGCCCTGGTACAAGATCGCCTCGGCCCTGGACCTGCTCAACACGCGTGAAGTGCTGGTGCTGATCTACCAGACGCTGACGCTCCCCGCCGCCGTGTGGCTAATGGCGAGCTTCTTCCGCGCGATCCCGGTCGAGCTCGAGGAAGCCGCCTCGATCGACGGCGCGAGCAGGTTCCGCACGATGCGATCGGTCATCCTGCCGCTCGCGCTTCCGGGTGTGGCCGCAGTGGCGCTGTACGCGTTCATCCTCGCGTGGAACGACTACCAGTACGCACTGATCCTCACGAGCTCCAAGTTCTCGAAGACCGTGCAGATCGGTATCGCCCAGGTGATGGACTCGATGGGGTCGACCAACTGGGGAGGAATCATGGCCGGTGGAGTTCTCGCGATCATTCCTGCGGTCATCATGTTCGCGCTCGTCCAGAAGACCCTGGTGCAGGGTCTCTCCGCCGGCGCGGTCAAGGGATGACGCAGCTCGACGGGCTCGTGGCCCTCGTCACCGGTGGTGCCCGCGGGCTGGGCTGGGCTGCGGCGAACGCACTCGCACGCGCAGGTGCCGAGGTGATCCTCAGCTCTCGGAGTGCCGCTGTCGTCGACGAAGCAGTGCAACGGCTCAGGGAGACCGGCGCCGCTGCGCATGGCGTGGTGCTCGACGTCACGGTGCCGGAGTCGATCGAGGCTGCGGTCGCCGACGCCGTGCGGCTCGGTGGCGGTCGACTCGACGTGCTGGTCAACAACGCCGGCGGAGGCTCGGGCCAGAGCCCGGCCTGGCTCCCTGACCGCGCCGTCTCCGACATCGAGGAGTCCCTGCGGGTCAACCTGCTCGGCCCCATCCTCGTCTGTCGTGAGGCCGCGCCGATCATGATGGCGCAGCGGTCCGGGTCGATCATCTCGATCGCCTCGGTCGCGGGCCATGTCGGTCGAGACCGACGGATCTACGACGCGAACGGGATGCTGGGGCAGCCGATCGACTACGCGGCCGCCAAGGCCGGGATCAGCGGGATGACTCGCGACCTGGCCGCCATGCTCGGTCCCTACGGCGTGCGAGCGAACGCGATATCGCCGGGCGGCTTCGCCGCCGAGGGCCATCCCACGGGCTTCGTATCCGATTACGCGCGGCTGACAGCCCTCGGTCGAATGGGGCATGACGGCGGAGGCTCAGGCTCCGATCTCGACGGCGCGATCGTGTTCTTGGCGGGGTCTGCCTCGGCCTACGTGACGGGTCAGGACATCGTTGTCGACGGAGGATTCACGCTCACGCGATAGCCGAGCTCGTTAACCTGAACCGGATCGCCGCCCAGGGAGAGAAGACTCGTGCGCATCACCCGCCGATCACTACTCGTCAGCATGCCCGCCGCCGGGCTGGTGGCCGCCGTCGGAGGCTCGGTCGCCCTGCCGGCCGCTGCCGACGCGCCGGCCGGCACCGCCGATGTCGAGCCGTTGCTGGCCAACGCGACCACGCTGCTGGCGGGCACCGCCGAGATCAATCGGCTGCCCGCCGTGGCGGCGAAGGTTGAGACGATCACCGCGAATGCGCGAGCTCGGCTCGACCTGCTCGATGCTGCGAGCGGCGACCAAGTCTTCGCCGACCTGGAGCTCGGCGACGACGAAGCCGCCCTCGCCCGTGCCTTCACCTACGTGGCCGAGATCGCGCTCGCGACGGCGACGCCGACGTCGCCGCTGTTTGAAGTCCGGGAGGTCCAGGACCGCGCCCTCGCCACCCTCGACCGCCTGCAGTCCGAGTACTACCACGACGTCGAGTCCGGCTACTACGGCAACTGGTTCCAGTGGGAGATCGGGATCCCGACCCAGGTCACCCGGACCCTCGTCCTCACGCGCGCCGTTGCCGACCCCGAGCTGGTGCAGCGGTGCGTGGGCGCGATGGACGCGTTCCTGCTCAACGGCGAGAACGGCGACGTCGACCTCGACTCGCGCTTCCACACCGGCGCCAACCTCGCCGACATCACCGGCAACCGGGTGCTCCAGGGCGCGCTGACCGCAGACGACGCGCGCATCACGAAGGCATTGGCCGATCAGAGCACGGTGTTCGCGACCGTGGATCCCTACCGCCTGCAGCACGGCGTCACCGACGGCTACTACGCCGACGGGTCCTTCATCCAGCATCATTCCGTGGCCTACACCGGCTCCTATGGCCGCGCGCTGCTCACGCGCGTGGTGCAGACGCTCGACGTGCTGCGAGGCACGGCATGGGCCGACGACGGCACCTTGGTGGGCACCGTCCTCACCTGGGTGCAGGCCGGGTTCGCACCGTTGGTGGCACAAGGCTGGATGATGGAGGCGGTCAAGGGGCGCGCCGTCTCGCGCACTGCCACCGGGTACACCGACATCGCCGCCGTGGCCGAGGCCGTGGTGGACCTGACCGAGCACGCGAGCGACGTCGACTGGTTGCGGCCGTACGCCAAGCATCTGCTCGTGGCTTCGGCGACCGAGCCCGCACGGATGGTCTCGCCACTCAGCGTTGCGCTCGCGACCGCGATCCTCGACGACGACGCCCTGGTGGGCGCGGACGCCGTGGCGGAGACCTCGCACCACCACTTCGCCGCGATGGAGCGCAGCGTGCACCGCCGGCCCGGGTGGACCTTTGCCCTCTCCCGCTCCTCGGAGCGGATCAGCAAGTACGAGTACATGAGCGCCGAGAACCTCCGCAGCTGGTTCCAGGGCGAGGGTGCGCACCAGCTCTACCTCACGGGTCAGGACCACGCGAGCGCGCACGGGCTCGACGGGCTGGTGCTGCAGCCCGCGCACGGACTCCCCGGCGTCATCGCACCTGACGAGGAACGGCAGACCGTGCCCGAGCTGTACGGCCAGGCCTGGTACGACAACCCGGACCACCCGCTGGAGTTCACGTCCTCGTCCGAGTCGCAGAACACCTACGTCTACTTCCCCACCGGCACTCACCCGCACTCGGGCGGCGCGGCAATGGAGGCTCTCGGCAGCGCCGCGATGGTGCTCTCGGACGACGTCGCGCACCGCGACTCCCAGCGCGGTCTGCTGCCTGAGGACCTCCGCACCTGGGCGAGTGCCCGCGCCGTGCGGAGCTGGTTCTTCCTCGACGACGGCGTGGTGCTGCTCGCGGCCGGCGTCACCGATCCGCAGGACCGGGACGTACTGGTCACGCTCGATCGCCGCCGGAGCGGCGCGGCTACGGTGATCGGCGAGCGCGAGGACGGCCGCGCCTGGTCCGGGGCCGGGGAAGCTCGGCTGCGGTGGCTGCTCCAGCGCGACGGCGACCACAGCATCGGGTACCGGCTGCTGGAATCCTCGACGGTCCGCGTGAGCCTGGACCAGGTGAGCGCGAGCCGCCGCAGCCTCCGGACGAGCAACCCCGACACGCTGGTGGAGGGCGAGGTGTTCTCGCTGACCGCCCGGCACGGCGCGGGTGATCGCCGCGGCTCGTTCGCATGGTCGATCCACCCCGGCGCGGACGAAGCATCGCTGTCCTCGCGCCCCGCCGTGCGCGTGCTCGAGAACTCCACATCCGTGCAGGCCGTGACCGACCGGCGCACCGACCTGCTGGCGATCAACACGTTCACACAGGGCTGGCACCGGGTCCGGAACGTCGCCGTGGAGGGCGCCGCCAGCGTTCTGCTCCGCACCACGCGGCATGGCCTCGACGTGGCCGTGGCGGACCCGACCACGCAGCGGTCCCAGGTGCGGCTGCGGCTGCCGCGTCGTTACCGCGTCGAGAACGGCGAGCGGTGCCGGGAGGGTCGGCACGGCCACGGCTCCGAGCTCACGGTCGATGTGCACCAGTTGTACGGCCGTTCGGCCGTGATCAACCTTCGACGGCGCTGAGGAAGGATCTCAGGTCACCTTCGCGCCCGGGCTCAGTCCGGCGGTGCACCGGAGGTCTCCCCCGTGGCCAGCTCCACGGGCAGCAGGGTGCGTGGCGGGACCTGCTCGCCGCGCAGCAGTGCCGAGACGAGCTCGCCGGCCCGCCGCCCGCGCTCGTGCAGCGGTTGCCGCACGGTGGTCAGCGAGCGGCCCAGCCAGGGCATGTCGACGCCGTCGAACCCGGTGACGGTGACATCGCCCGGGACTGTGAGGTCCAACGCCTCCGCGGCCTGGATCGCGCCGGCCGCGAGCATGTCGTTCTGGGCGAGCAGCGCCGTAGGCCGGTCCTCGAGCTCGAGCATCCGGCGGGATGCAGCCGCACCGGCCGCCGCGTCGCGCCCTCCTGCCTCGACCCTGATGGCGTCCGGGAACACCGCCTGCACGGCCTCCAGCCGCCCGCGGATCGTGCGGTTGTCGATCTCACTCAGGCGCGCCCCGATCGACTCCACCGGCCCTGGTCCGCCGCCGCGGCCCAGGCGCGTGGTGCGCATGACGACCCCCACCCGCCGGTGCCCCAGGGAGGCGACGTGCCTGGCCATCTCGGCCATCCCGCCGTCGTCATCGATCTCTACGAGCGTGACTCCCTCGGCGTGGGGGCCCTCGATCCCCACGATCGGGACGCCACGTGCGCGCACGAGTGGGAGCAGGTGGTCGAACTCCTCGCCGCGGGTGGCGAACACGACCGCATCGACCGGCAGCATCCGCAACGGGTCGGGACGCTCGGGGGCGGGCTCGGCACGCCCGGGCAGCAGCAGCTGACCGAAACCCCCGCTGTCGAGGACATCGGACAGACCGTCCATCGTGGCCACCGCGACCGGGTTCTGGAATGCCTGCCGCACGCGCTCGGCGATGACGATCCCGATGATCCCGCTCCGACCGCTGCGGAGCGAGGACGCGACCGGGTCCGGGCCCTGGTAGCCGAGTCCCTCGGCCGCGGCGAGGATTCGCTCACGGGTCTCCGGCAGCACCCGATCCGACCGGCGATAGACGAGGGACGCCGTCGAGGTGGACACACCGGCCGCCGCCGCGACGTCAGCGATCGTCGCGCGGCCCTGGCGACCTCGACCTGCCATGTGCCACCCCTTCCTCGGCGTCACACTAGCGCCCGCCGTAACGATGCGATACGTTCGTCCGATCCTCCCATCGCAACGTTGCGATGAGTTCCCCGGTGACTCGGGATCCCGTTGCTCAGCGTTCACGCGGAGGACACCCCGGACGCTTTGCATACGAACGTTGCGATGCCCGTCGCAGCACCCGATCGCTCCTCGAAGGGAACCACCACCGTGATCTCGAAGCGACTCCTCACGGCCGGGATCGCCGGCCTCTGCACCGTGGCGCTCGCCACCGCCTGCGGACCGGTCTCCTCGAACGAGTCCGGCAGCACCGGCGACGACGAGGGGGGCGACGGCGCGAGCACCGTCACCATCTTCATCTCCGGCGACACCAATCTCGTCGACCTCTGGGAGCAGGGCATCATTCCCGCGTACGAGGAGGCCAACCCCGGCGTGAACGTGGAGGTCACACTCGACCTGCACGGCGAGCACGACCAGCAGACCGTCGCCAAGCTCGTCACCGCCACCGAGGCCGGCGACGACCCGGGCTTCGACCTCGTGGACGCCGGCTTCGTCATCTCGAGTGCGGCGGAAGCCGGAACGCTGCTCGAGATCGAAGCCGGCAGCATCGCCGGCCTCGACAGCGTCCCAGAGGACACGGTGACTGCGGGCAAGGGCGTCGGCATCCCCTATCGCGCCTCCTCGGTGCTGTTGGCCTACGACAGCACGGTGATCGACACCCCGCCCGCGACACTCGATGAGCTGCTCACCTGGATCGAGGACAACCCCGGCGAGTTCGCCTACAACTCGCCCTCGACGGGTGGGTCCGGCGGAGCGTTCGTCACCACGGTGCTCGACAGCTACCTCACCCAGGAGGAGCAGGACGCGCTGCGCGTGGCCTACGACGAAGACCTCCAGGAGAAGTGGACGCCCGGGTTCGAGCGCCTGAACGAGCTGGGTGCGTCCGTGTATCAGGGCGGCGTCTACCCCAACGGCAACTCCCAGGTGCTCGAGCTGCTCGGCAACGGTGGCATCTCGATGGCGCCCGTGTGGAGCGATCAGTTCATCACCGCGGTGGAGACCGGGCTGATCTCCGAGGAGGTGCACTACACGCAGATCAGCGACCCGTCCTTCACCGGGAGTGCCTCCTATCTCGGCATCCCCCGGACCGCGGACAACACCGAGGGCGCGATCGACCTGGTGAACTTCGTGCTCAGCCCTGAGGGACAGACGATCATTGCCGAGCAGATCTCCGGCTACCCGGTGATCGCGCTCGACCAGCTCCCCGAGGACATCGCCGAGCAGTTCGCCGATGCCGACCCCAGCGCGCTGCGTCCCGGTTACTACAGCGACAACAACAACGACATGAGCAACCTGTGGGACCAGCTCGTCCCGTGAGCGCGACCCGCAGCCGACCCGGCCGCGCCCGCCCCAGCAGCGCGGCCCGCCACGCAGAACGTCGACGCGCGGCGGTCGGGTTCTCGATGGCTCTGCCTCCGGTGCTGGTGATCCTGTTGTTCGTCGGGGTGCCGGTGCTGCTGGCGATCGGCTTCAGCTTCGGCATGACCGGCGGCCTCAACCGCACCGCCGCCCTGATCGGGCAGAACGTCTACACCGCTGACGGGCTGGTCACCGGCGCCGCCTACAAGCAGCTCTTCGCCGACCCACGGTTCTTCCGGGATCTGGTGGCCACGGTGCTCGTCACCGTGGTCACCACCCTCACGGTGCTGACCATGGCGATCGGGATCGCGGTGCTGCTGCGGCTCCGTGCAGGCTGGGCGTCCTCGATGCTCTCCGGTCTGGGTGTGGTGCCGCTGTTCATCCCGGTGGTGATCGCTTCCTGGGCGATTCTCAACTTCTACTCGGGCGACGGGTTCCTGCGCAGCCTGTTCGCCCAGTTCGGGGCCGAGGCTCCGATCTTCGGGTTCACGGTCACCGGGGTGATCATCGCCTCGGTCTGGGTGAACCTGCCGTTCGCACTGCTGATGTCCACCTCCGGCATGCAAGGCATCCCTGACGCGCTGATCGACGCCGCCCGCGACGCCGGAGCCAGCACCGCCACGATCGTGTTCCGGATCCTCGTCCCGCTCGCCGGCATCCCGCTGATCATCGCGGGGACGTTCACGGCGATCGGGGTGCTGGGACAGTTCACGGTCCCCTACTTCACCGGACCGAACGCGCCCCAGCAGCTGGGGGTGGACATCAGCAAGTACTTCCAGTCCTTCAACCAGCCGCAGCAGGCTGCCGCGATCGCCGTGGTGGTGTTCGTGATCGCTTCCGGGGTGGCCGCCACCTACGTGTGGGCGAACTTCCGCTCCGCCAAGTCCGAAGGGCGCGTCTGATGAGCTCGACCACACGCAACCCGGGCGGCCGCATCCTCACCACCGTGCTGATCGTGCTGGTGGCGGGCTTCATCCTCGGCCCGCTGATCTGGCTCGGCATGCACGCGTTCGCGACGCGCTGGCGCTACCCCAACCTGCTGCCGGAAGGGTGGACGCTCGACTGGTGGCGCGTGGTGTTCGCCGAGCCCGAGCTGTTCGGGGCCATGCAGAACACGTTGTTCTTCGCACCGGTCACGGTGCTGCTGTCGGCGCTGATCTGCCTGCCTGCCGCCTATGCGTTCTCGCGCTTCAACTTCCCCGGACGGCGGATCTTCCTCATCGGTCTGTTCGCCACCAACGCGTTCCCCAAGATGGGTCTGTTCGTGGCGATGGCCACGGTCTTCTATGGGCTCAATCTCATGGAGACGGCGCTCGGCATCGTGATCGTCCACCTGATCGGGACCGTGGTCTTCATGACGTGGATCCCGGCGGCGGCGTTCTCCTCGGTTCCGCGCTCGCTGGAGGAGGCGGCGCGCGACGCGGGTGCGGGCAAGCTGCGGGTGTTCCTCACCGTCACTCTGCCGCTGGCCATGCCGGGGATCCTCGTGGCCTGCGTGATGAGCTTCCTCGCGTCCTTCGACGAGGCGCAGGGCACCTACCTGGTGGGGGCGCCGTCGTACATGACGATGCCCACCGAGATGTACTCGCTGGTGCTCAACTACCCCAAGCAGGTCGCGGCCGTGTTCGCGATCCTGCTCTCGATCCCCTCCGTGGTCCTGCTGCTGCTGACCCGCCGCTACATCATGGGCGGGCAGCTGGCCGAGGGCTTCCAGATCCGTTAGGACCGACGTGACCGAATCCTCCACCACACCCGGCCTGCGGCTCGCAGGCATCAGCAAGGTGCTCGGCGGCCGCACGATCGTCGACGACCTGCACCTCGACATCGCGCCCGGCGAGATGGTCTCGCTGCTCGGCCCCTCAGGGTGCGGAAAGACGACGACGCTCCGTCTGATCGCTGGATTCCTCCACCCCGACCAGGGCACGGTCGAGGTGGCCGGCACCGACATCACCCGCCTGGGCCCCGAGCGGCGCCCGAGCGCGATGGTGTTCCAGAACTATGCGCTCTGGCCGCACATGAGCATCACCAAGAACGTGGCCTTTCCCCTCAAGGTCGCGCGGGTCCCGCGCACGGAGGTGAAGGAGCGCGTGGCCGAGGTGCTGGAGCTCGTCGGCCTCTCGCACCACGCCGACTCGCGACCCGCGCATATCTCCGGAGGCGAGCAGCAGCGCGCCGCGCTCGCCCGTGCGCTGGTGCAGCGACCGCAGCTGCTGCTCCTCGACGAGCCGCTCTCCAACCTCGACGCCAAGCTCCGGGTGCGTGTCCGCGAGGAGATCCGCGACATCCAGCAACGGCTCGGCATCACGACCGTGCTGGTCACGCACGACCAGGAGGAGGCTCTGTCGGTCTCGGACCGGGTCGCCGTGATGAGCGAGGGGCGGATCGAGCAGGTCTCCACGCCCGCCGAGTTGTACCGCGCGCCCGCCACCGCGTTCGTGGCCGGCTTCATCGGGTCCAGCAACACGATCCCTGCACTCGACCTGGGCGAGGGTGAACCCGGCGCCGAGTGGATGGTGCGGCCCGAGGATGTCCGTCTGGATCCTGCTGGCATGCCCGGCGTCGTCACGCGCGTGCTCCCGCACGGGCATTACGCCGAGGTCGTGGTCCAGGTCAACGACACGAACCTGCGGGCCTTCGTGACGGGTGAGCCACCCGAGCCCGGTGACGAGGTCGGCGTGCGGATCTCGCGCGCGCTCCGGTACCGCGATGGCAAGCTCGACGACGCACCCGTGACGGTTCCCGCGTGACCGGCCCCCGGCTGGTCGCCCACCGCGGACTGCACGGCAACGCAGGCGGCGGCGCACGCGAGAACACGCTCGCGGCCGTGCAGGCTGCCCTCGATGCCGGCCTCACCTGGATCGAGATCGACGTCCGTGTCACCTCCGACGCGCACGTGGTGCTCCTGCACGACCCCACGCTCGAGCGACTGTGGGGTGATCCGCGTGCCATCACCGACGTCTCCCTGGACGAGGTCCGTGAGCTGGGCGGCGGTCAACGCCGGATCCCCTTGCTCACTGAGGCGCTCGCGCTCGTCGCGGGCACCGACGCCACGTTGCTGATCGACATCGACGACGCGGACGTGGCTCCGACCGCAGCGCAGCTCGTCGCCACGAGCGAGACGAAGGCGCGCACCGCCTGGTGCGGGCATCCCAACGCGATGCGTCAGGTGCGCGAGGTGATCCCCGAGGCGGCTGTGTGGACCCCCTGGTACTCCGCCGAGCCACCCGTCGCGGCCGATCTCCACGGCGTGACGCTGATCAACGCCCAGCACCTGCTCGTGGGACCCGCGTTCGTCGAGGCGATGCACGCCCAGGGTGTCGAGGTCGCCGTCTGGACCGTCGACGACGCGGCTCAGGCCGCGCATCTGGCCGCGATCGGTGTCGACTCGATCACCACCAACCGGGCCCAGGTCGTGGCATCCGCAGTGGCATCCGGGACGGTCGACGACCGCGCCCGGCAGGCGTCGATCGCGCTCGAGCTCGCCGACCACGCGGCTGAGGCCACGGCGCGAGCCCGGCGCGTCGGCGTCGGGCCTGTCGAGACCAAGACCGGCCCGGCCGATCACGTCACCGAGGTGGATCGCGAGATCGAGCGCCGGGTGCGGGAGGTGCTCAGGGCGCAGTTCCCCGACCATGACATGGTCGGCGAGGAGTACGGCGGTACGCACGACGGCGATCGGCCGTGCTGGTACCTCGACCCGGTGGATGGCACCGCGAACCTGGCCAACGGGTTCCCGTGGACCAGCTTCTCGCTCGCCCTCGTGGAGAACGACCGACCCGTGGTCGGCGTCGTTCTCGACCCGGTCTCGGACCGCCCGGACGGCGGTCCGACGCCGGTCCCCGTGCTCGCGATCGAGGGCCGCGGCAGCTGGCGGGCGGGCGAGCAGCTGCGGACGTCGCCGAACCTCGGTGCCGACCCGCTCTCGGGTGCGCTGGTGATCACCGAGCTCGACGGAGCGCGTGCGTGGCCGGGCCTGCACGACCTGCTCGATGCGCTCGCCGAGCGACACTGCACGATGCGCGTGCCGGGTTCGGGCACAGCGACGCTCGCCGGCATCGCGATGGGGCGCGGGGTCGCCGCGATCATCCACCGATACAGCCCGCTCGACCACGCGGCCGCTGCCCTGGTGGTACTCGAAGCAGGCGGCACCGTGCTCGACGGCCACGGCGAGCCGAACCCGCACCCGGTCGGCAGCACGGTCGTCGCGGGAGCCGATGAGCGCGCCGCCACCGCGCTGTGGCGGCAGTGGCAGGAGACCTCCCCGTGGGAGCACGATCTGGGGTCCCGAACAGCGTAGGCCTCACGATGGCGATGTCACCGGGGAGCTGGGCGCCTCGCGGCTGCGGTGTTGCAGAAGTGTCCACCAGGGCGCACGGTGCAACGGCGACACGAGCGAGAGGTAGTAGCAGTGTCCACGAGGGCGGCTTGTGCGACGGCACGGCAGTCGCCGGCCTACGAACAGCGGCTCCGTGCGCCGGAGCCTGTCCGAGGGCGCCAGTAACTTGGGCACCATGCTCACCACACTCGCGGTCTCCGGCTACCGCTCGTTGCGCGACGTCGTGGTCGAGCTCGGCCAGATCACCGTGGTCACGGGCGCCAACGGCTCGGGGAAGTCGAGCCTGTACCGGGCGCTGCGGCTCCTGACCGACGCGGCTCGCGGCGAGGCCGTGTCCGCGCTGGCGCGCGAGGGTGGCCTGCCCTCCACGCTCTGGGCCGGGCCGGAGACGATCTCTGGGGCGATGCGTCGCGGCGAGGTCCCGGTCCAGGGCACTCGCCGCAGCGGGCCGGTGCGGCTTCAGATCGGCTTCGCGAGCGACGGCCTCGGCTACGCGATGGACCTTGGGCTCCCGAAGCGGGACATGCCCACCCGCTTCGAGCTGGACCCGGAGATCAAGGCCGAGCACGTGTGGAGCGGTCCGGTCCCACGCCCGGCCGCCCTGCTGGCGCAGCGGCACGGGGCCGTCGCGACCACTCGGACCGACGAGGGCTGGGACGAGCTCACGCTCTCGCTCCCGACCTACTCCTCGATGCTCGCCGAGCTGGCCGACCCCACCCGCGCGCCCGAGCTGCTGACGCTACGCGAGCAGATGCGGGGGTGGCGCTTCTACGACCACCTGCGCACCGACGCCCACGCACCGGCGCGCGCTGCGAGCGTCGGCACCCGCACTCCCGTGCTCGGCGGTGACGGTGCCGATCTCGCCGCGGCGATCGCCACCATCATCGAGATCGGCCGCGCTGACACCCTGGCCGAGGCGGTCTCCCGCGCGTTCGAGGGGTCGCGCTTGCAGATCGAGGTGGAGAACGGCCGCTTCACGCTGCTGCTGCAGCAACCAGGGATGTTACGGCCGCTGCGCGCTGACGAGCTCTCCGACGGCACGCTGCGGTACCTGCTGCTCGCTGCAGCGCTGCTCAGCCCGAGGCCGCCCGAGCTGTTCGTCCTCAACGAGCCGGAGACCTCACTGCACCCTGACCTGCTGGCACCCTTGGCCGAGATGGTGCGCGCCGCAGCAGAGCGCACCCAGATCGTGCTCGTGACCCACTCCGCCCCGCTGGCGGCGGCGCTGGGCGATGATGTCACCCGCGTGGAGCTGGTCAAGGAACTCGGCGAGACGCAGGTCGCCGAGCAGGGACTACTCACGCGTCCGTCCTGGTCGTGGCCGAAGCGATAGAGAGGAGAACCCCACCATCTTTCACATCGTCTTCTACGAGCCGCGTATCCCCGGGAACACCGGCAGCGCCATCCGCCTGGCAGCGGTCACGGGCAGCACGCTGCACCTTGTCGAGCCGCTCGGCTTCGATCTCTCGGAAGCCAAGCTGCGCCGGGCGGGACTGGACTATCACGACCTGGCGAACGTCGTCGTCCATCCCGACTGGGAGGCGACCCTGGCGCACCTGAGCGAGCATGGCACCGGGCGGATCTTCGCGTTCACCGGGCGCGCGAGCACCGGGTTCCACGAGATCTCCTACCAGCCGGGCGACGCACTGCTGCTCGGTCCCGAACCTGACGGTCTGCCCGATCACCTCCTCGACGATGTCCGCCTCACCGAGCTGGTCCGGATTCCGATGCAGCCGAGCGTGCGGTCGCTCAACCTCGCGAACGCCGCATCGATCGCCGTCTACGAGGCCTGGCGCCAGCACGGCTACGACAGCGGGGTCTAGGTTTCCTTGGTCGCTCGGGTCTGCGCCCTCCAGAAGGTCATCCGGCTCTCCGGACTGATCCGCGGGGACATGGTTGCGTACGCGGCGTTGCCACGAGCTGCATCACGGGTCCTCTCGGGAACCCACGCGGGGGCTGAAGCGTGACTGGCGTGCCATGTGGGCGCCTCTGTCACGCCGAAGGCCACCGTGGCGTGAGAGGCGTGCCGGCATGGCAGCTGAGTCACGCCGATGCGGGCCCGGGCGAGGCCCAGCGTCGAGGAAGTGACATCGACGGCACGTGGCTCCCGGTTGTGGGCGATTGGCGTTGAGAAGCTGACACCAACGGCACGCCAGCCCCGCAGGCGAGTGCCAACGGCCAACCGCTATTCGCTGACTCCGACCCACGGATCAGTCCGGAGAACGGTTATCCACAGGTTCAGTTCCCGCCGATGGCGGCGGGTCCGCCCCGATGCCATCGTGGTTCCCTCCGACGAGAGGACCGTGCTATGTCGACGGAGCCCGCCGCCGAGCAGCGCAAGCGAGCGGCACAACGCCGAGACCGGTCGCTCACGCTGTGGCTCCTGCTGGGATCGGCACTGCTGGCCGGCATCCTCTACGGCGGCAGTGTGATCCT
>NZ_JBMDXJ010000334.1:0-32393 GCF_048594945.1 Pseudactinotalea sp.
CCTGGGCGCGACCGCGTCGGAGTTCTCCGAGGTGGCGGTCAACGCCTTCAGTTACGACGGCTCGAACTTCGGCGTGCCCTACGGCATCGAGAACATCGCGCTGGTCCGCAACGACGGTATGAGCGACGCCGAGCCCACCACCTGGGACGAGCTCGTCGCCGCGGGTGAGGAAGCCGGCGGCCAGTACCCACTGCTGCTGCAGCAGGACGCCGAGGGCGGCGACGCGTACCACATGTACCCGTTCCAGACCTCGTTCGGTGCCCCGGTCTTCGGCACCGACGACACGGGGTCCTACATCCCCGAGCTCGCGCTCGGCGGCGACGCCGGCGAGGCCTTCGCGAGCTGGCTCGCCGACAACGGCGCCAACGGCACCGGTGCGCTCGACGTCAACATCAGCGGCGACGTCGCCAAGGAAGCCTTCTCCAACGGCGAGTCGGCCTTCATGATCACCGGTCCGTGGAACATCGCGGACTTCAACGCTGCCGGCCTCGAGGTCTCTGTGCTCCCGGTGCCGTCTGCGGGCGGCGAGACCGCGTCCCCGTTCGTGGGCGTACAGGGCTTCTTCGTGAACGCCCAGTCCGAGAACCAGCTCGTGGCCAACACATTCCTGCTCAACTACGTGGCCACTCCCGAGGTGCAGACCGCGCTGTACGAGAGCGGCGGCCGCATCCCGGCGCTGACCTCGGCCGCCGATGCGATCGCCGCCGACGACCCGATCGTGGCGGGCTTCGCCGCGGCCGGCGAGGTGGGCGTGCCGATGCCGTCGCTGCCGCAGATGGGTGCGGTCTGGGAGTTCTGGGGCAGCACCGAGGCCGACATCATCTCCGGCGACGCCAGTGACCCGGCTGCCGCGTGGCAGACGATGGTGGAGAACATCGAAGCCGCCATCGGCTGACCTCAGCGCTCGGGGGCGTCGTAGGGGCGCCCCCGAGCTCACCCCTTTGGAGTCGTGATGAGCACAGTCGCCCCTCAGGACGACACCCCGGTGCGCGGCACCACCTCGCACGCGCGCGAGCTGAACGTCTGGTGGTTCGCCAAGCTCGCCGTCATGGCGGTGCTGAACGCTCTGACCTTGTACGGGATCTACTCCGCCTTCATGGTGCAGGAGTGGTGGATCCTCGCCTCGCTCGTGGCCATCCTGATCGCCCTCAACTGGGTGTACTTCAGCAAGCGGATGGTGCCGGCGAAGTACCTGCTGCCCGGCGTCGTCTTCCTGCTCGTGTACCAGGTGTTCACGATGGGTTACACGGCCTACATCGCGTTCACCAACTACGGCTCCGAGAACACGATCACGAAGCCGCAGGCGATCGAGCAGATCCTGTCCACGGGCGACGTGCGGGTGGAGGGCGCGCAGGATCTGCCGCTTGCCGTGGTCCGTGACGAGGACGGGGTGCTCGGTTTCGCGGTCGCCATCGACGGACAGGTGGAGGCGGGCACCGCGGAGACTCCGCTCGAGGTGGTCGACGGCGCCACGCTCGGTCCCACGGGTGCGCCCGCCGAGGTCCCTGGTTGGGTGGTGCTCGGACTGGGAGACATGGCGGCGTTGCAGTCGGAGATCACGTCGTTGCGGGTCCCGTTCTCGGATGACCCCGCCGACGGGTGGATCCGCACCCAGACCGGCACCGTGGGCTTCCAGTCCTCACCGCGCTTCTCCTACGACGAGAGCGCCGACGCCTTCACCGATGTCACCAACGGTGAGGTGTTCACACCGGACGACCGTGGCTTCTTCGTGGGGGAGGACGGCACTCGGCTGACTCCGGGCTGGCCGGTGACGATCGGCGTCGAGAACTTCTCCCGGATGTTCACCGACTCTCGCGTGAGCAGCGCCCTCCTGCAGGCAGGTGGCTGGACGTTCGCGTTCGCCTTCCTGTCGGTGGCCACCACGTTCTTCCTCGGCCTCTTCTTCGCGATGACCTTCAACCATCCGGCTGTGCGTGGTCGGAAGGTGATCCGGTCGCTGCTGATCCTGCCGTACGCCTTCCCGGGCTTTCTGGCCGCGCTGGTGTGGCGAGGCATGCTCAACGAGCGGTTCGGCTTCATCAACTCGACCCTGCTCGGCGGCGCGAACATCTCCTGGCTGAGCGATCCGTGGCTCGCGCGCTTCTCGATCCTGGCTGTCAACTTGTGGCTGGGCTTCCCGTACATGTTCCTCATTGCCACGGGTGCCTTGCAGGCGGTGCCGGCAGACGTCTACGAGGCGGCGAAGATCGACGGCGCCAAGGCGTTCCGGCAGTTCCGCTCCATCACCTTGCCGCTGCTGATGATCTCGGTAGCGCCGCTGTTGATCGCGTCCTTCGCCTTCAACTTCAACAACTTCAACCTCATCTACTTCGTGACCGGCGGCGGACCGAACATCCCGGGCCACCCGCTCGCGCTCGGCCAGACCGACATCCTGATCTCGGTGGTCTACAAGGTGGCGGTCGACGCAGGCACCAAGCAGTACGGGCTCGCCGCGGCGATGTCGATCCTCATCTTCGTGATCGTGGGCCTCGTGTCCTGGCTGGGCTTCAGACAGACCCGCAAGCTCGAGGAGGTGATCTGAGATGAGTGCCGTCGTGAACGACGCCCTGGGCACGCGGAAGGCAGCACGCCGGACCCGCTGGTGGCGCGACCTGTCCTGGCGCTACCTGGTCGCGGTCGTGGCCATCGCCTACGCAGCCTTTCCCATCGTGTTCGTGATCTCCGCGTCGCTGTCGCAGCGGGGGACCCTGAGCGGCACCTCGGGGCTGTTCACCTCGGTGACGACCCTGCAGTACGAGGCGCTCTTCCAGACGTATTTCGGCCAGTGGATGCTGAACTCGCTGATCATCGGCGGTGTCTCCGCGGTTGGCACGGTGCTGATGGCGGCGGCGGCGGCCTACGCCTTCTCCCGGTTCCGGTTCAAGGGCCGCCGCAATGCGCTGACGTTCCTGCTGCTGCTGCAGATGTTCCCGCAGCTGTTGGCGTTCGTCGCGATCCTCCTGCTGCTCCTGGCACTGGGGAACGCGATACCGGTCCTCGGACTCAACAGCCGGGCGGCGCTCATCGCGGTCTACCTCGGTGGCGCGCTCGGGGCCAACACGTTCCTCATGTACGGGTTCTTCAACTCGGTCCCGCGTGAGCTCGACGAGGCCGCTCGCATCGACGGCGCCTCGCACAGCCGGATCTTCTTCACGATCATCCTGCGGCTGGTGGCACCCGTGCTTGCGGTCGTGGCGCTGCTCAGCTTCGTCGGATCCTTCAGTGACTTCATCATCGCGCGCGTGGTGCTGACGCAGCAGAGTCAGCTGACGGTGGCCGTGGGGCTGTACCAGTTCGTGTCCGGCCAGTTCGATGCCCGCTGGGGCATCTTCGCTGCCGGTGCGGTGCTCGCCTCGATCCCGATCGTGGTGCTGTTCCAGTTCTTGCAGCGCTACATCGTGGGTGGGCTGACGGCCGGTGCTGTGAAGGGCTGACGCTCAGCGGGCCGGGTCGGTGGGCTCGGGCTGGACCGGTCGCACCCACACCGTGGTGTCGGTCGGCACAGCGAGGGCGCCGCTGAGCGTGTGCAGCAGCGGCCCGCTGGCGTGCACGAGCTCCACGCCGGAGGCCATCTCGACCGGCTTCTCGCCGAGATTGGCCACCACGAGCACGTCACGGTTGGCGAAGGCGATCACCGAGTCCTTGGCGCAGTCGTCGAGGCCGTCGACCCAGGCGAGCGAGCCGGTGCCGAGGCGGTACTCGCGACGCAGTCGCAGCGCGGCGCGGTAGGTCTCCAGGGTCGAGCCGGGCACGCCCTTCTGACTGTCGACGGCGTAGCTCGCCCAGTCCGTCGGCTGCGGCAGCCAGGTCTTGCCGGTCGGCGAGAACCCGAAACCGGGGGCCTCGGCCTCCCAGGGGAGTGGCACTCGACACCCGTCGCGGCCCTTCTCGGCGTGGTTCGTGCGGAACCAGGCCGGGTCCTCGCGGAGCTCGTCCGGGAGTGCCGTGTGCTCGGGCAGACCGACCTCCTCGCCCTGGTAGAGATACGCGCTGCCCGGCAGCGCGAGCATCAGCAGCGCTGCGGCGCGAACGCGGCGCAGGCCGAGCTCGGAGTCGGGCTGCGGGTCTTCGGCACCGATCCCGTTGGGTCCCTTGCCAGTGGTCGCGTAGCCAAGTCGCGAGGAGGCGCGGACCACGTCGTGGTTCGACAGCACCCAGGTGCAGGGTGCGCCCACGCCATCGGCGGCCTCGAGACCGCCGGTGATGGACTCGCGCAGCAGCGTGGCATCCCACGGCGTGGCCAGGAAGTCGAAGTTGAAGGCTTGCTGCATCTCGTCGGAGCGCGTGTAGGCGGCGATCTTCTCGGGACCATCGGCCCACGCCTCGGCGACGAGGCAACGGTCACCGTCGTACTCCTCGAGCACCCGGTGCCAGCGGCGGTAGATCTCGTGCACGCCGGGCTGGTCCCAGTACGGCGAGGGGCCGGGGTCGTGCGCGTCGAGGGCGTCGCCGCTGTCCTCGGCGTCCGGATCGTCGCTGCCGCTGACCATGTCGGTGCGGTGTCCCCAGTCGGGGAAGGTCTGGTCCTTGACGAGTCCGTGCGCCACGTCCACGCGGAAGCCATCCACGCCCCGGTCGAGCCAGAACCTCAGGATCGACTCCAGCTCCAGCCGCACCTCCTCGTTCTCCCAATCGAGGTCGGGCTGGGTGACGTCGAACAGGTGCAGGTACCACTGGCCGGGGGAGCCGTCGGCCTCCGTGACCCGGGTCCACGCCGGACCGCCGAACACGCTGCGCCAGTTGGTGGGCGGCTGCTCGCCATGCTCGCCCTTGCCGTCTCGGAAGATGTAGCGGGCACGCTCGGAGGATCCTGGGGCGGCAGCGAGGGCTGCCTGGAACCAGGCGTGCTCGCTGCTGGTGTGGTTGGGCACCAGGTCGATGAGCACCTTGAGGCCGAGCCGGTGGGCCTTCCCAAGCAGGGCGTCGGCGTCGGCGAGGGTGCCGAACCGCGGATCGACCTGCCGGTAGTCGGCCACGTCGTAGCCGGCGTCGTGCTGTGGCGAGGTATAGAACGGCGAGAGCCAGAGGGCGTCCACGCCCAGCCGCGTGAGATGTCCCAGTCGCGACGTGATGCCAGGCAGGTCGCCCAGACCATCGCCGTCGGCGTCCGCGAAGCTGCGCGGGTAGACCTGGTAGATCACCGCGCTGCGCCACCACTCGCGAGCGGTCGAGGCGGGGTGTACCAACGTGGTCGTGGTCAAGGCTGCGCCCGCGTCGAGGGGGTAAGTCGTCGTCACCGGTGCATTCTTCCTGCCTGCCGGATCGGCGCCAAATCACGGGCGCGGTCCGGTAGCTCGGTTCCGTCAGGACGCGCGCGCCAGCGCGCCTCCGAACCTCCATCTGCGGTGTGCGAGCGTCGGCTCGAGATGCCAGCGCCCGGCACTGTCCTGGACACAGCGCAACCGGCCGGCGTGGATCTCGGTGTGGCAGTGCTGACACACGGGGATGCCGTTGGTGACGTCGGTCTCGCCGCCGTTCGACCACCACACGGGATGGTGGATCTCGGTGAACCCGGGAGGTGCGTCGCAATACTGGTTGAGGCATCCGCCCGGATACGCGGTCAGGATCGCGCGGCGCTGGTGCGTGGTGTGCAGGCGTCGGGATCTGCCGAGCTTGAGCGGGAGGCCGTCCTCGTTGAGGACGCAGCCTTGCAGGTACCCGTCGCAGATGATCTTCGCGGCGACGTGGGCCGGGACGATCTCGCCCGATTGATCCAGCCGCGCCGTGCCGCCGCCGGTCTGGGCGTGCTCGGCGAGCTCGGACTCGCTGATCGTGACGACGAGCCCGGCTGGGCTACCTCCGACGGTCGGGGCGTCACCCAGCGCCATCGCCGAGGTGAGGAGGCCGAGCAGCGTGTCGGCCTGCCGCTGCGCCGTGGTCCGGTCGTCGACCTGCCCGCGCCGGGGCAACCGCGCGGACCCGGAGTCGGTGCGGAACCCGTCGTGACGCTCGCTGTCGACACCCTCGCTGACCGGGCCATCGACACGGCCGCCGAGCGGGCCATCGGCGAGGGGTGCCTCGCTCGCGACGCTATCCGGGTCCTGCGCGTGCGTGGGGAACAGGTCGTCGCGGAATCGGGCCTTGGCGCGGGGCGCGTTGTGGGCGTCCAGCGCGAGGCGGAGCGTCTCGCCCTGTTCGGGCGGCAGCAGCAGCTTCCCGACCCACATCCCGTCGGACCGTCGACCCAGCGTGAACGAACGCTGCCGACGCTGCTCGTCATAGGTGGGCTCAGGACCATCCGGATCGATCGCTGCCTGCCACGCGCGTGCCAGCGTTCCGAGTTGCGGCGGCGACAACGGTGTCAACGACACGGAGTCGCCCAGTGCGGCCAGGTGCGAGGTGAGGGACTCGCCGGAGGGGTCGCCGCACTCCTGCTCGTCGACCAGGCCGACCGCCGCGGCCACGAGTGCCCGTTCGGCCACGTCGAGATGCTCCGGGCGGGCACGGGCGGAGGCCTCCAGCAGATGCTGCCGGATCACACCGGCCTGATCGACGCTGACCAGACCGGCCCCCAACGCCTCCGCCAGGTGCGGTAGCAGCGGTGGAAGGACGCCCGTGGACCCGACACCCCGTGGGCTCGTGGCCTGCGCCAGCCGCTGCCACCGCTTCAGCGTCGGGCGGCTCACGCCGGTCAGCGCGATCAGCAGCCCGGCACCATCGCGGAATCCGCATCGTGCGGCGAGGGAGGATTCGGCTGCCGCGCATCGTTCCTGGGTCTGCACCGCATCGACCGTGCGCACCACCACGGCCTCACTCAGCCGGTGGATGCTGCCGACCAGCTCGGACGCCTCCAGCATCGGTTCGATCTCGAGGTCGGCCATCCCCGAGGCGTGTGCCGCGGCCTCGGCCAGAGCCTCCTGCGCGCGCCGCAGCAGTCCCACGAGGTGGCCCTCGTCGACGGCTGCTGCACGGGTCGCGTCCATGCGCCAAATCTATCGTACAGATGTTCACTACACAAGACATTCACCGCAGAATCTCAACGAAAACACGGCGTCCGGAGTTACTCGTACGCCTCCTCCTCGCACCGTATGGCAGGCCCCTGACATCGCCGGCGAACCGGTCGGGTCGGACAGGTCATAGGCTCGCCTCATGTCAGCGAGCGTCGAGATGCCGGAGCCCGGCTATGCCGACGCCGATGCGGAGCGGTGGTATCTGGAGGCCCCGAAGCGGGCAGGGCGCACGCCGTTCGAACGCGACCGCGCGCGGGTGGTGCATTCCTCGGCGCTGCGACGCCTCGGTGCCAAGACGCAGGTCCTCGGCCCCGGCAGCGACGACTTCGTGCGCACCCGTCTCACCCACTCCCTCGAGGTCGCGCAGGTCGGCCGCGAGCTGGGGAAGTCCTTGGGCTGTGACCCGGACGTGGTGGACACCGCCTGCCTGTCCCACGATCTGGGCCACCCTCCGTTCGGCCACAACGGTGAGAACGCGCTCGACCTGGTCGCGATGACGATCGGAGGGTTCGAGGGCAACGCGCAGACGCTGCGGATCCTCACCAGGCTCGAACCCAAGACGCTCACGGCTGAGGGCGTGCCGTGCGGCCTCAATCTCACGCGGGCCTCGCTGGACGCGACGACCAAGTACCCCTGGTTCACGGGCGAGGGGCCGGTCGGGACCGATGGCCTGGTGACCTCCAAGTTCGGCGTGTATCGGGAGGACGCGGCCACGTTCGCGTGGTTGCGCGAGGGGGCGCCGATGGGGGTGCGCTGTCTTGAGGCGCAGGTGATGGACCTCGCCGACGACGTCTCCTACTCGGTCCACGACGTCGAGGACGCGATCGTGCTCGGCAAGGTGGATCCGTGGGCGCTGCGGAGCGACGTCGCGCACGAGAAGGTCGTCACTCAGGTGCGCGACTGGTACGACCCGGACGTCACCGATGACGACCTCGGTGACGCGCTCGACCGCCTCCTCGGTCTGTCCTACTGGGTTCCCGGCTACGACGGCGGCCGGCTCGCGCTCGCACGGCTCAAGGACATGACCAGTCAGCTGATCGGTCGATTCTGCGACGCCGCTGCTGACGCCACGCGCGCCGCGTATGGCCAGGGACGGCTCGTCCGGTTCGACGCCTCCGTGGTGATCCCCGACGCCATCCTCGCCGAGATCGCGATCCTCAAGGGGATCGCGGCCGCCTACGTGATGGCGCCCCGCGAGGACGAGCCGGTCTATCACCGCCAGCGCGTGGTGCTCGCCGAGCTGGTCGAGGCGATCGGGGAGCGTGCCGAGCTCGCGCTCGAGCCGCCCTTCCTCGCCGACTGGCGAGAAGCGGCCGACGACGGCGCGCGCCTTCGTGTGGTCATCGACCAGGTCGCGTCGCTCACCGACCTCTCGGCGTACGCCTGGCACGCCCGCCTCTGCGGGGCCGTCTCGAACGACGCCTGAGCGATCCGCTCCCGCCGGGCAGGAGCTTCTGCCCGCTCTCCGGCCCGGTTCCGGGCATGACCTCCTGCTCGGCGCCGGACCGGGACGAGCACCTTGACAGAATGGTCGGGATGAGCCGACCATGCGGGAATGGCCGACCATCAAGACCAGCCCGAGGCTCCGCCGTCGACCCCTGACTATGCGCTCGAGGAGACGCTCGAGCTGGCCGACCCGAAGCAGTACCGAGCGCTGTTCGAGGACACGCGCAAGCAGATCGTGTCAGTGCTGCTGGAGCGTGCGGCCACCACGTCGGAGCTGGCCGAGGTGCTCGGCAGACCCAAGGGAACGGTCGGCCACCACCTCAAGGTGCTCGAGGAGGCCGGGCTCGTGCGGGTGGTCCGGACCCAGCGGGTGCGGGCGCTGGAGGCGAAGTACTACGGGCGTACGGCGCGCGTGTTCCTCTACCGGCGCGAGTACGAGGCGGTGGGCGAGGAGGAGCGGTTGTTCGCCCACGCCGCCGCGGAGATCGCCCAGAACCCCGAGGGCATCGTGAGCGCGAACAGCCGCTACGCGCGCATTCCGCAGGAACGGGCCGAGGAGTGGCGGAACCGGCTGGACGAACTGCTGCTGGAGTTCGGGGCGCAATCGGCCGAGGGAGACACGACCTTTGCGTTCGTGTACGGCGTCTACGCGACCACCCGTCCGGCGTTGCCGCGGGACGAGGCGTGAGCAGGGCCGTCGGGCGTCGCCCACTCGGTCCCAGCTACCGCAAGCTGTTCGCCTCGGCGGTCTCGGCGAACCTCGGTGACGGCCTGATGGCGATCGCCGTGGTCTGGCTGGCGTCCGCGCTGACCCGCGACGCGATGGTGATCGCGATCATCGGGCTGCTGTCGAGGCTTCCGTGGCTGGTGTTCACGTTGCCGGCCGGGGTGATCGCCGACCGGGTCGACCGACGGCGTCTGGTCGCCTGGATGGACGTGATCCGGTTCGCGCTCATCGCGATGTTCGGCCTGGTCGTGTTGCGGTTCCAGGATGGCGTCCCCACGCCCGAGGAGCTTGCCGCAGGTGCGGCGCCGCCGGCGAGCGCACCGGTGCTGCTGATCGCGCTGGGCGCACTCTCGCTGCTGCTCGGGTTCGCCGAGGTGCTGCGCGACAACACCGCGCAGACATTGATGCCGGCGGTCGTGGACAAGTCCCAGCTCGAGCGCGCGAACGGTCGGCTCTGGGGCGCCGAGACCGCGATGAACAACTTCGTGGGTCCCCCGCTGGGAGGCGTGCTGATCGCGATCGCGCTGGCGGTGCCGTTCCTCATCAACGCCGGCCTGCTCGCGGTCAGCGCGGCCCTGGTGTTCGCGATGGTGGGGAGCTTCCGGCCCGCCGGAGAACCACGCACCGGGAAGATCGCATGGCGCGCGGAGATCGGGGAAGGGTTCCGTTGGCTGTGGCGGCATCGGCTGCTGCGTCCCCTGGCACTGCTGCTCGGCGGTATGAACATGCTCAGCAGCATGGCGTTCGTGGTGTTGGTGCTGTTCGTGCAGGACGTGCTCGGGCTCTACGAGGGCTGGCAGTTCGGGCTGGTCACCACCGGCGTGGCGACCGGCGCGGTGATCGGATCGCTCGTCTCCGACAAGGTGGCCGAGCGGCTGACGCCGGGGACGTCCTTGTTCGTGGCGATCGTCGGCAGTGGCGTGGCGACAGCGGCGATGGCTCTGACCACCTCGGCCGTGCTGTTCTGGGTAGCCGGGGTGCTCTCCGGTGTGCTGATCGTGCTGTGGAACGTCATCACGGTGTCGTTGCGGCAGCGGCTGATCCCGGACCAGCTGCTGGGTCGGGTGAACTCGGTGTACCGGTTCTTCGGCTGGGGCACGATCTCGATCGGCACGGCGCTGGGTGGCGTGATGGTCACGGCCGCCGAGCCGCTGCTCGGGCGTGAGTGGGCGCTGCGGGCGCCGTTGCTGGTGGCAGCGGTGCTGACGCTGTCGCTGCTGATCTACGCGGTGGGCCGCGTGGGCACGCCGCAGATCCGGGCGGCCGAATCCGAGGCGGAGGCGGCTGGGGCCGACTCGAGCCAGCCCACCGACCAGGTGCCGCCTGTGGACGAGGGGACCTCCGCCGTCGTCGGTGAGGAATAGACTCCAGCCCATGGCAGGCCGGATACGCAGCGAGGACATCGCGGCGGTCCGGGAGAGGGCGCGGATCGAGGAGATCGTCGGCGCGCACGTCACGCTGAAGCAGGCGGGCGTGGGGTCGATGAAGGGGCTGTGCCCGTTCCACGACGAGCGCACCCCGAGCTTCCACGTGCGGCCACAGCTGGGGCTGTGGCACTGCTTCGGGTGCGGCGAGGGCGGTGACGTCATCTCGTTCGTGCAGAAGATCGACAGCCTCTCGTTCACCGAGGCGGTCGAGCACCTCGCCGGCCGTGCGGGCGTGCAGCTGCGCTACGAAGACGACGGTCGGGGCGGTCGACAGGGCCGTTCAGGGATGGAGCCGGGCAAGCGGCAGCGGTTGATCGAGGCGCACCGGGTGGCGGCGGAGTTCTACGTCGAGCAGCTCGAGTCGCCGGAGGCCGCGACGGCGCGCGCGTTCCTGTCCGAGCGGGGTTTCGACCGGGCGGCGACCGAGCCGTTCGGCGTCGGATACGCGCCGAAGGGCTGGGAGCCGCTGAGCAAGCACCTGCGCGGGCGCGGGTTCACCGAGGCTGAGCTCACGGCCTCCGGACTGGCCTCGCAGGGCAACCGGGGCGCTTACGACCGGTTCCGCGGCCGGCTCGTGTGGCCCATCCGCGACACCACCGGGAGCGTGGTCGGCTTCGGCGCGCGGCGGCTGTACGAGGACGACCAGGGGCCGAAGTACCTCAACACGCCCGAGACGCCGCTGTATCGGAAGGCTCAGGTCCTGTACGGGATCGACCTCGCCAAGCGGGAGATCGCCAAGCGCAAGCAGGTGGTCGTCGTCGAGGGGTACACCGACGTGATGGCGATGCACCTGTCCGGTGTGCCGACCGCTGTGGCGACCTGTGGCACTGCTTTCGGCTCCGAGCACGTGCGGGTGGTGCGCCGGTTGCTGGGTGACGGTGTGGGGGGAGCGGCGGGTGTGATGCTCTCCTCGGGCGCAGCTGTGGGCGGCGAGGTCGTGTTCACCTTCGACGGCGACGAGGCCGGGCAGAAGGCCGCACTGCGTGCGTTCGGGGAGGACCAGCGGTTCGCGTCACAGACGTTCGTGGCGGTCGAGCCCGGTGGGCTCGACCCGTGCGACCTGCGGCAGGAGAAGGGTGATGCCGCGGTCCGCGAGCTGGTCAGCACGCGTGAACCGCTCTTCGAGTTCGCCATCAAGTCGGTGCTGCGGCAGGTCGATCTCTCGACGGCGGAGGGTCGCGTCGCGGGACTGCGTTCGGCAGCGCCTGTGGTCGCCCGGATCCGTGATCACGCGCTGCGGGGTGAGTACGCGCGCGAGCTGGCCGGCTGGCTCGGGATGGACGAGGTGCCGGTGCGGCAGGCCGTGCAGCGCGCTGGGCGCAGCGACGGTGGTGGGGAGCAGCGTCACGAGCGGCGCGAGGATCAGCGCGAGGCGCCGCAGCCGGCGCGGCAGCAGGCTCGTTCCGACGACCCGGTGGTGCGGCTTGAGCGCGAGGTGCTGGTGGCGGTGCTGCAGCTCCCGCAGCATGCGCTGGCGGCCGGCTTCGACGACCTGGGCGCCGACACCTTCGCGGTGCCCGCGCACCGTGCTGTGCACGATGCGATCCGCGCCGCCGGGGGACTGGCCGCCTACGGCACGCTGGTCGAGGAGCTGACCGCTCGCGGCGCCGGCGGCGGGGCAGCTGCCCAGGCCGCCGCGCAGTGGGCGGACGGTGTGCGCGAGTCCGCAGGGCCGGTGGCGGCCATGGTGACCGAGCTCGCCGTGGCGCCGCTGCCGGAGGATCGGCCGGAAGCCATCGGCGGCTGGGCGCGCGGGGTACTGCTCGCGCTGATCCGGCTCGGGCTGAACCGCCAGATCGGCGAGGTGAAGGCGCGGTTGCAGCGCACCGAGACCGACGACCCGAGTTACCAGAGCACGTTCACCGAGCTCATCGGGCTCGAGCAGAAGCGGCGTGCGCTGCAGGGGGAGTAGTGGCGCGGCACCGATCGAAGCAGGCGTGTCCGCTTGAATCGTGACACAACGCGAGTAGTCTGCGCGGAACAACGCGAGAGGGATACGACGACGTGTCTGAAGAGAGTTGGAACGCTGCACGTTTGATTCCGACGTCCGGGATCGGAGGGTCGCAGGAACAGGAACGGCGAGCGACTTCGGCGCTGCTCGCCGTCATGACTGCGGTGAAGGAGTTCGGGAGAGCCGTCGTCAGTCCGCTCGGTGCCCCGGCCGGCGCGATCGAGACCTACGTCGAGGTGCCGTTCGAGTTCGAGTCGCGCGCCGCATTTCCGGACGGGTTGATCCGTGTGCGTCGCGGTAGCCGCGTGTGGACTGGGCTTGTTGAGGTCAAGACTGGAACAAACACACTTGACACCGCCCAGATCGAGACCTATCTCGACATCGCGAAGGCCGAGGGGTTCGACTGCGTCATCACGATCTCCAATGAGATCCCGCCGTCACCCGGAATTCATCCGGTAGCGGTCGACAAACGCAAGTTGCGCAAGGTCGACCTCCATCACGTCTCGTGGACAGAGCTTCTCACGCAGGCCGTCCTGCAGAAGGAGTTCCGCGGAGTTGCGGATCCTGATCAGGCATGGATCCTCGGGGAGCTCATCCGCTACCTCGAGCACCCGAAGTCGGGAGCGCTCTCCTTCGAAGACATGGGTTCTGGATGGGTCAAGACGCGCGAGGCTGTGGCCTCTGGCACTCTGCGTGCCAAGGATGCGCACGCCTCTGAGCTAGTCAGTCGCTTCGAGGCGCTCATCAGGTTTGCGTGCCTTCAGCTCGGCCGTCAACTTGGAACCGAGGTCACACCGCTGCTGACGCGACAGGAAGTCGCTGATCCGTACCTGAAACTGGAGAAGTCGCGCGCGCTGCTCATCTCCGACGGTGTTCTGCAGGCACGGCTGCGGATTCCGAGGACCGTCTCGCCGATGCAGGTGGATGTGAGCCTCCGAACGGGGCAGATTCAGTGCAGTTTCACCCTCGATGCGCCATCCCAAGGGCGGCCCGCAGCGCGCGTCAACTGGCTCGTCAGGCAATTGCGCGAGTCACCTGACCAACTCAGGATTGAGGCATTCGCGTTCCGGGCTCGGAGTGGCGCCGCCGCGCTTCTGAACGAGCTCCGGGATGATCCAACGCGCCTGATCTCGGACTCGAATCGTGAGCTCAAGTCGTTCGTCGTCACGGCGCTCTACCCCATGGGGACGAAGCGCGGGCGGGGCCGGGGAAGCTTTATCGACTCGGTTGTGGATGCGATCGAGACCACCTATGGGAACGTGGGACAACAATTGAAGGCGTGGTCTGCTGCGCCACCGCGCCTTCGATCTGACGACGACGTGGTTGTCGCACTCGACGACCCAGCAACATCGTCGACAGCGCTCTCGTCTCAGGATGCCGAACCGAAGCAGAAGCCCACGGCGGGGTAACAGGGGAGTAGTGGCGACGTACCACCGGGTGGGGTGCTTCCCGCCGCGTGAGCGCGGCGGGTACCTCCACGAGATCTGGGTCTCGTTCGACGCTGCGGCCGGCAATGTGATCGGAGTCTCGGAGGGATGGGGCTACCACAGCCACGGCGGCACGTGAGTGACCTCGCCGCGCGACCGCCGCCATGCCTACCGAGGACGTGTGCGCAGCTGATCTCGCTTGTGTGCGCTAAGCGAGAATAGTGCGTCGCTGTTCTCGGTTGGGGGCCGGGCCGGTGGCAGGCGAGGGTGAAGCCGCGCGCTGGGTCGGCGGCGGCTGCCTTGCTGTCGCTGCTCCCGAGTGATCCGATCGTGGACGTGCATGACGTCTTGCGGCTGACCGGTGCATCGGAGGCTCGCGCGTACGCCACCATCCAACGACTCGCCGAGGCTGAGGTGCTACGCCCGATCACGCAGTCCAAGAGAGACATGACCTGGGCGGCCGGTGACGTCCTGGACGAGGCCGATCTGATGGTCGACAGGCTCCACGTCCACCAGGAACGATCCAGAGTGTTGCTCCCCCGGTTGGACTCGAACCAACAACCTGCCGATTAACAGTCGGCTGCTCTGCCAATTGAGCTACAGGGGAATGGGCCGTGGACGATCATACCGGCCGCAGGAGGGTGCTGCCGCACCTGAATATGCGGCCCACGTCACACTCGTGGCTCAGAGCCCGACGGCGTCGCGCACCTTGGCCTCGAGCGCATCGATCTGTGACTCGAGCGCGGGGCCGCGTCGGACCCGGCCCACAGCGAGCACCTGGGTGAGCAGTGTGCCCTCGGGGGTCCGCCGCACCACGGCGCGCACCGTTCCACCACCGGGTGCTGGCTCGCTCTCGCTGTGCACCACGCTGGCGTCGACGCGCTCACGGAAGGCCAACGGCAGGTCACGAGGGTTCTCATCCACCGTGACCAACACATCCGGCTCGTCGATACCCACCCAGTGCACGGTGAGCGCGTGCTTCTCGCCGTCCCACCCGCCGCGCTCCACCTCGTGCCATGGCCGCCGCCAGGTGAGCGTCTCGGAGGTGACCAACGCCAGTTCGGAACGGGTCAGCACGAGCCAGCGGCCGCCGTCGAGCTCGGACGAGACCAACACGCGATCGGTCACGGCCTTCGCCACGACATCCGGCACCCGCTGCGAACGCTTGAACATGCGCTCAGTCCATCACAGCACCGACCGAGTCCCGCACATGGGCGAGCAGGGCGTGGGCGGCGGGATTCGGGTTGTCCGTCGCCCACAGAAGGTGGAGCTCGATCGGCTGTGGGCGCACGCCGTCAAGGTCGAGGTAGGCGACGCCGTCGAGTCGCATCCGCGCTGACGACGCCGGCACCAGCGCGAGACCCCGGCCCGCCGCCACGAGCGAGAGCATGGTCAGCACCTGCGTGACGGTGTGCACCACGCGTGCTCCGGGTGGCAGCAATCCGACCAGGAGGTCGTGGAAGTAGCGGGCGGGCTCAGCGGAGTACATGATCAGCGGCTCGCCGGCCAGTTGATCGAGCGCGATCGCCCTGCCGCCCCCGGCCCACCGATGGCTCGACGGAACCGCCAGCACCAGTTCCTCACGCTGGATCAGCCGCGAGTCGAGTGCGTCGCCTTCGAACGGAGGCCGGGCTAGCCCGACATCGATGCTCCCGTCGGACAGGTGCGTCACCTGATCGGCGGTCACCATCTCGACGAGATCGAGGTGCACGTCGGGCAGCGCCTGTGCGGCGACCTCGAGGATCGCCGGCAGCACGCCCAGCGACGAGCCGGCCGTGAACGCGAGCCGCACCGTGCCGGTCGCGCCGGCCTCGACCAGCCGGGCGCGCTCGAGCGCGGTCTCGGCGGTGCTCAGCATGCGGCGTGCGTCGATGAGGAACGCGACACCGGCCGGGGTCAGCGACACCGAGCGCTGGTCGCGGTCGAGCAGCCGGGCGCCGACGGCGCGCTCGAGTTTCTGGATCTGCCGACTGAGCGGCGGCTGCGTCATCCGGAGACGTTCTGCCGCACGTCCGAAGTGCAGCTCTTCCGCCACGGCCACGAAGCCGCGGATCTGCTCAAGCGTGAACATGATGCGCGTAAGGTATCACCGGATCCACCTTGGGTGTTGGACGCGAATCACGGCGCCGCCTAGGCTTCCAGCGTCAACCAGCGAGAGGATCCGCATGTCGCCGTCGCCCCAGGAGGTCGCCGCCCGCCTCGGCTCCGGCCTGCTGTCGTTCCCCGTCACGCACTTCACGGCCGATGGAGCGCTGAACGAGGCGCCCTACCGCGACCACGTCGCCTGGCTCGCCTCCGAGGGCGCGGCCGGTCTGTTCGCTGCCGGTGGCACCGGCGAGTTCTTCTCGCTGGGCCTCGACGAGGTGGAACGCGTGGTCGTTGCCGCACGCGACGCCGCGCCTGCCGATCTCCCCGTCATCGCCCCCTCCGGCTACGGCACGAGCATCGCGGTGGAGCTCGCCCAGGCCGCGGATCGCGCCGGCGCGGACGGCATCCTGCTGTTGCCGCCGTACCTCACCGAGGCCGGCCAGCGCGGCCTCGAGGAGCACGCGCGCGCCGTGTGCCGGGCCACCGATCTCGGCGTCATCCTCTACAACCGCGCCAACGCCCACTACGACGCCGACACAGTGGCCCGCCTCGCCGAGGACTGCCCGAACCTGGTGGGTTTCAAGGACGGTGTCGGCGACATCGAGCAGATGACGCGCATCTACTCGCGGCTCGGTGACCGGCTGATCTATGTCGGTGGACTCCCGACGGCGGAGATGTACGCCCTGCCCTATCTCTCGTTGGGTCTGTCGACCTACTCATCTGCGCTGTACAACGTGGTCCCGCAGTGGGCCATGGACTTCTACCGGGCGGTGCGCTCCGGGGACACCGCGCACGTGTTTGGCCAGCTCGAGGACTTCGTGATCCCGTACTGCGACCTGCGCAACCGGGGCGCGGGCTACGCCGTCAGCATCATCAAGGCGGGGATGCGCGTGATCGGCCGCGACGCCGGTCCGGTCCGCTCGCCTCTGACCGAGCTGTCCGAGTCCGAGAGCGGGCAACTCGCCTCGCTGCTGGAGCAGGTCCGATGATCGCCGCGAGCGCGCACGAGTCCGGCGCCGCCACCCTCGACCGGATCGCGCACGTGCAGCTCCGTTCGATCACGCTCCCGCTGCCCACGCCGATCAGCGACGCCAAGGTCCTGACCGGTCGGCAGCGCCCGATGACCGAGGTCGCGTTCCTGTTCGCCGAGATCACCACGGAGGCCGGCCACGAGGGGATCGGCTTCTCCTACTCCAAGCGCGCCGGCGGGCCGGGCCAGTACGCGCACGCGCGCGAGATCGCTGACGTGCTGCTCGGTGAGGACCCCAGCGACATCGGCAAGATCTGGACGAAGCTGTGCTGGGCCGGCGCGTCGGTGGGGCGTAGCGGTCTGGCCACCCAGGCGATCGCGGCCTTCGACGTGGCGCTCTGGGATCTCAAGGCCAAGCGTGCCGGCCTGCCCCTCGCCAAGCTGCTGGGTAGCTACCGCGACTCGGTGCGCACGTACAACACCTCCGGCGGCTTCCTCCACACGCCGGTCGACGAGGTCAAGGACAACGCCGTGGCGGCGCTCGAGCAGGGGATCGGGGGCATCAAGCTCAAGGTCGGCCAGCCCGACTGGCGCACCGATATCGCTCGCGTCACCGCGGTACGTGAGCACCTCGATCCCGATGTGCCGCTGATGGTCGACGCCAACCAGCAGTGGGACCGCGCCACCGCCATGCGGATGGGCCGGATCTTCGAGGAGTTCGGGCTGGTCTGGATCGAGGAGCCGCTCGATGCCTACGACGCCGAGGGGCACGCGGCCCTCGCTCGCGCACTCGACACCCCGATCGCCACGGGGGAGATGCTTTCCAGCGTCGCCGAGCACGTGCACATGATCGACGCCGGCGCCGTCGACATCGTGCAGCCCGACGCCCCGCGCGTGGGTGGCATCACGCAGTTCCGCGCGCTGGCCGCCTACGCCGAGGCGAAGCATCTCGACCTGGCGCCGCACTTCGCGATGGAGATCCACTGTCACCTCGCAGCCGCCTACCCGAACGAGCCGTGGGTCGAGCACTTCGACTGGCTCGACCCGCTCTTCAACGAGCACCTGGAGATCCGGGGCGGGCGCATGTGGGTGTCGGACCGACCGGGTCTCGGCATCACCCTCAGCGAGCAGGCGCACGCCTGGACGGTGGCCTCGTCCGAGGTGGGCCGCCGCCCCTAGATCGCCACGCCGGGCGGGCTACGGTGGGCTGATGCTCCGGGCTGTGCACGTGGTCACCGCCATGGCGCTCTGCCTCGTGCTCATGGCGTGCAGCCCGCCGACCACCGAGACCGCGCACACGGACGAACCGAGCGCCGGCGCGATCCGCATGGCCGTGGTGGGCGACTCGATCACCGACGCGGACAGCCCCGACCTCGCCGGGGGCGTCCCGGGGCCGGAGTCCTGGGTGAGTTACGCCGTCGGCGAGGACATCGAGCTCGCGGGCGGCTGGGCGCGCTGGGGCGCCACCACGGCGGAGATGGTGGCAGCGGTGCGGGAACCCTTCGATGCCGACGTCCTCGTCATCCTTGCCGGGACCAACGACGCGGGCTGGACCTCGTGCGAGGACACCGGCAGCCACCTGGTGCAGCTCGCCAGGAATGCCGGCGTGAACGTGGTCGTGCTCTCGTCGGTGCCGCCGCTCGATGCCGCCCCGCAGAGCGCGGTCGATCTGAACACCTGCCTGGAGGCGCTGGCCGAGCAGCACGCCTGGACCTGGGTCGATGCAGCCTCCGGGCTCCGCGAGAACGGCACCTTCATCGAGGGCATGAGTACCGACGGTGTGCATCCGAGCGAGGCAGGTGCGCGCATCATCGGTGAGGCCATCGCTGCCGCCGTACTGGGGGCTGCGCCGCGATGACGTGCCCTACGCTGGGACGCCGTCGGCCCCGGTAGCTCAGCCGGTCAGAGCAGCGGACTCATAATCCGTCGGTCGTGGGTTCAAGCCCCACCCGGGGCACTTCTGGTGAGGAGGTACGCCCGCTGCACGTTGAGGTACCCGATCTCGGCACCGATCGTCATCGGTCCGCGCCAACCGTCCGGCGGGTACGCGTACAGGCCTGCAGAGGCGCCGACGTGTGCGCCGAGGTGATCGGGAGGTCCCGTGCTGGCCACTGTGCCGTCGAGCGCGGCGATGCTGACGCTCGCGACCGTGCGGTTGGGCCGGCCGAGGTGCTCACGCACCATCCTCCGCCCACGCTGATCGCCACATGGTCGAAGTCCTTGTTGACCCCGGTCGTGATGTCCCAGAACACGGGGACGCCCGCGGGCGCCTCGCCGCTACGGCGGCGCGTGGTGGCCTCCCATGCCTGCCGCGCGCTCGGATACCGAGCGGCGAACCCGAAGCACGTGCGCACGAACCTCTCGCACATGCCCGAGAACTCGGCACCTCGCCCGATCGCGGCGTCTGCGCGATCGAGGCGCACCGTCACGCTCGTGGCTGCTTGTCCTCGCTGTACCGGCGCGGTCTGCGTCGTCATGCTCGCTCCTTGGTGAGGTGGTCTTGCCAACCGAGGAGCAGCGCGCCCGGCCGGTGATACGTGAGCAGCCTGGACCGCGTAGGGTCGCCGCGTGGATGACGACGATCGCATCGCCCTGCTGCTCGACTACGAGAACCTCGCGCTGGGTGCTCGTGACCACCTCGCCACCCCGTTCGACCTGCTCCCGATCACCGACGCGCTGGCCGAGCGCGGGCGCGTGGTGGTGCGGCGCGCGTACGCCGACTGGTCCTACTTCGACGAGGACCGCCGCATGCTCACGCGCGGGCACGTGGAGCTGATCGAGATGCCGCAGCGCATGGGCGCCTCGCGCAAGAACGCGGCCGACATCAAGATGGCGGTCGACGTCATCGAGATGGCCTTCTCACGCGACTACATCTCGACCTTCGCGATCTGCACCGGTGACAGCGACTTCACGCCGCTCGTGCACAAGCTCCGCGAGCTGAACAAGCGCGTCATCGGTGTGGGGGTGCGCGACTCCACGTCCAAGATGCTCCCGCCTGCCTGCGACGAGTTCCTCTACTACGACGACCTCGCCGGTGTGGAGTCGCGTCCCGCCTCCTCACGGAGGTCGGGCAAGACCAAGCCCGACGGCGGTGGTTCCGTCGAGTCCGCGGCGCCATCCAAGCCTGTGGTCACCCGGGTTCAGGAACCGGACGAGGAGCCGGAGAACGACCAGCTCGAGGACGAGGCAGCAGACCACCGCGACGTAGCCGTGCTCGTGGCCCAGACCGTGGCCGGGCTGGAGCGCTCCTCGGCCGCCGACGTCACCGCCTCGGTGCTCAAGCGCACGCTGCTGCGCAAGGACCCCACCTTCAACGAGGCCGATCACGGCTTCCGTGCGTTCGGCGAGCTGGTCCGGCACCTGGCGGACCGCGGTGTTCTCGATGTCAGCGACGGACCCGCCCAGGGCGACCCCGTCGTTCGCCTGAGCGAGCGAGGGAGCAGGGAAGAGGCCTTCGCGCTGCTGCGGGACGCCGTCGTCGATGCGGGAAAGAACAAGAAGGACGTGCCGCTGAGCGGGCTCAAGGACCACATCCGGCGTGACCATCCCGAGTTCACCGAGAAGACCTTCGGCTACCGGTCCTTCCTGCAGTTCGCTCGTGCCGCCGAGACCGCCGGTGTGATCACGATGGAGCGGAACGACGACGGATACCTGCTCAGGCCGGCCTGATCAGGCGCCGAGGGCCGCTGGTCGGTCCACCAGCACCGACAGCACGAGCATGGTGCGGGTCCGCACGATGCTCGGGCGGCGGCGCAGGTCCTCGATGACCCGCTCGAGATGCGGCACGTCGGCCACCTGAACCCGCAGGACCGCATCCGGCTCGCCGCTGACCGTGACGGCACTGATGACCTCGTCCAGCCCGCTGATCGTGGCGAGCACGTCCCGCGGAGTGGTCTTCTCGGCGCAGTAGACCTCCACGATCGCCTCGAATCCGAGGCCCAGCTTGGTGGTGTCGAGCACGGCGGCGTAGCCCTGCACCACGCCGCCGGCCTCGAGGCGGTCGACGCGCCGCTTCACGGTGGCGATCGAGATGTCGAGGTCGCGGGCGAGGTCCGCGAACGAGCGCCGCCCATCGCGCCGCAGGATCGACAGAATCTTGCGATCGAGGCCGTCGAGTGTGGGCTTCGTTGCCATGAACGTCGAGGATATCGACACGATCGTTGCATGTGAGTGGGATCACGCGTACCAAGGAGTCATGTTCGAAGAGGCACAGCTGTACGCACCCGTGACCGACGACGAGCACGGCGTCACCGTGCACCTCGCCGATGACCACCCGGGCGCGCACGACCCCGAGTACCGGGCGCGTCGAAACGTGATCGCAGCCGGTGCCCTGGCCTGGGAGCCCGGGGAGCCGCTGCCGCACCTGGAGTACACCGACGAGGAGCACGGCATCTGGGCGACAGTGTCCGGTGAGCTGCACGCCAAGCACTCCACGTACGCCATCCGTGCCTTCCGCGAGGCCAAGGAGGCGCTCGCGCTGCCCGAGGACCACGTGCCGCAGCTGCAGGAGGTCAGCGACGGGCTGCGCTCGCTGACCGGCTTCACACTCCACCCGGCCGCCGGCCTCGTGCCCCTCGACGTCTTCTACGGCTCGCTCGCCGACCGGGTCTTCCACTCGACCCAGTACCTGCGGCACGGCTCCACCCCGCTGTACACGCCGGAGCCGGACATCCTGCACGAGATCGTGGGCCACGGGAACCTGCTGGCCTCGCCTGCCGTGGCCGAGGTGAAGCGCCTCGCGGGCGAGGCGGCGCGCCGCTGCGAGACCGAGGCGGGGCTGCAGTTCGTCGCCGACGTGTTCTGGTTCACGATCGAGTTCGGCGTCATGTACGAGGAGGGTGAGCTGCGGTGCTACGGCGCCGGGCTGCTGTCCTCCTACGGCGAGATCGAGGAGTTCCGTGGCGCCGACGTGCGCCCGATCGACTTCCACGAGATGGGCACCTTCGACTACGACATCACGCACTACCAACCGGTGCTGTTCGCGTGCGACGGGATGGCTGAGCTCACCGACCGCGTGGGCGGCTTCTTCGCCGACTTCACCGACGAGACCCCGGCGCAGCTGGCCGCGGGCACCAAGGTGGCCTGACCCCACTTCCAGCGTGCCTCGGGGCACGCCCTAGAGTGGCTGGGTGAGCCCGAGTCGAAACGATCCGACCGCGGCGTCGCCACGGGCGGGTGCTGTCGTCACCGTGATCCTGGCGAGCCTCAGCATGCTCGGTCCGTTCACGATCGACACGGTGTTCCCTGCGTTCGCGCGGATCGGCGAGCAGTTCGGCGCCGACAGCACCGCGATGCAGCAGGTGACGAGCCTGTACATGCTCGCGTTCGCCGTCATGAGCGTCTTCCACGGCCCACTTTCTGACGCGCTCGGCCGCAAGCCGGTGATGATCGCCGGACTGGTCGGCTACGTGCTCGCCTCGATCGGCTGTGCGCTCGCGCCGAATCTCGCCGTGCTGCTGGTGATGCGCACGTTGCAGGGCACGTTCGCGGGCGCTGCGACGATCGTCTCCCGTGTGGTGGTCCGCGACATGTTCGCGGGTCCGCAGGCGCACAAGATGATGAGCCGGATCATGATGATCTTCAGCATCGCCCCGGCGATCGCACCCGTGGCCGGCGGCCTGCTGCTCCAGGTGGGCGAGTGGCCGATCATCTTCTGGGCGACGGCGATCTACGGCGCCCTCGCGATGGTCGCCGTGATCGTGCTCCTGCCCGAGACGCATCCGGCTGCCGCACGGTCGCCGTTGCGGGTGGGCGCCGTGCTGCGCTCGATCGGGCGGGTCGGCAGGCACCCCGCGATGATCCGCCTCGCGCTCGTCACGGCGTTCGCGATGGGCGGTCAGTTCCTCTACATCGCCGCCGCACCGATCATCGTGGTGGACCTCTTCGGACTCGGCGAGCAGGATTTCTGGGTGCTCTTCGTCCCGATCATCACGGGCATGCTCATCGGCGCCTGGCTCTCGGGCCGGCTGGCCGACAAGGTCAGCCGTACGCGCCTGGTGGACGCGGCGCTGCTCCTGGCCGTCGGTGCCGGCGTGCTGAACGTGGTGCTGATGCTCATCCACCCGCACCTGCCGCTGGCGATGGTGGCGCCGGCGCTGCTCTCCTGTGCCATCGCCGTCGCGTTTCCTGTCATCCAGCTCGAGATCCTCGACACCTTCCCCGACCATCGCGGCGCCGCTGCCTCGCTGGGCACGCTCGCCTCACTCGGCTTCAACGCGCTGCTGGCCGGCGTGATCGCCCCGCTCGTCACGGCGAGCCTGCTCACGGTCGCGCTGACGGCCGCGAGCTTCGTGCTGATCGGCACGGTGCTGTGGACGATGCACCGGCGTGCGGGGCGTCGGACGTGACGCGCGCCCGTCGGGACTGTTAGCGTTCACATCCATGACCACACTCCGTGCGGTGATCGACCTCGATGTCGAGGGACCGCAGATCAGCAAGCACCTCTACGGCCACTTCGCCGAGCACCTGGGCCGGTGCATCTACGGCGGCTTCTACGTGGGCGAGGACTCCGAGATCCCGAACGAGGGAGGGATCCGACTCGACGTCGTCGAGGCGCTGCGCGCCCTGAACATCCCGAACCTGCGCTGGCCCGGCGGCTGCTTCGCCGACGAGTACCACTGGATGGACGGCATCGGTCCGAAGGAGGACCGGCCGCGCATGGTCAACACCCACTGGGGTGACGTCGAGGAGAACAACCACTTCGGCACGCACGAGTTCATGGCGCTGTGCGAGCTGCTGGGAGCGGACCCGTACGTCAACGGCAACGTGGGATCGGGCACCGTCAAGGAGATGAGCGACTGGGTCGAGTACCTCACTCGCGACGGCGATTCTCCGATGGCGCGGCTGCGCCGGGAGAACGGGCGCGAAGAGCCCTGGAACGTGCCGTTCTGGGGGATCGGGAACGAGCCGTGGGGCTGCGGCGGCAGCATGTCGGCCGAGCACTACGCCGAGGAGGCTCGCCGCTACGCCACCTATTGCCGCAACCACGGCGACAACACGCTGTACCGGATCGCTGCCGGCGCGTCGAACGACGACTACCACTGGACCGAGCAGCTGATGAAGGCGCTCAACTGCCTGGGCTGCCAGCACGATCCGAAGAACATCTTCCAGGCGATCACCTTCCACTACTACACGGTGCCGGGGGAGTGGAAGGAGAAGGGCAGCGCCACGGACTTCGACGCCGACGAGTACTACGCCACGATGGTCAAGGCGCAGCGTGTCGACGAGCTGATCGCCGGGCACTCGGCCGTGATGGACTGTTACGACCCGCGCAAGAAGGTGGGGCTGATCCTCGACGAGTGGGGCACCTGGTTCGATGTGGAGCCGGGCACGAACCCGGGCTTCCTGTACCAGCAGAACACGATGCGCGACGCGCTGGTGGCGAGCCTGCACTTCGACATCTTCCACGGGCACGCCGAGCGGCTGGTGATGGCGAACATCGCCCAGACCGTCAACGTGCTGCAGGCGATGATCCTCACCGACGAGAGCACCGGCGACCTGGTGCTCACGCCCACCTATCACGTGTTCGAGATGAACAAGGGGCACCAGGACGCCACCTCGCTCGCCGTCCACCTCCTCGGCGAGGATGGTGAGATCGAGGTAGACGGCGCCCGGTTGCGTCGCGTGTCCTCCTCCGCCTCGGTCTCGGGAGACACCGCGCTGGTGTCGTTGTCGAACCTGCACCTGACCGAGCCCACCGACGTCACACTCGACCTACGCGGCCGGGCGGTCACCGAGGCCGCGGCACGCGTGCTCGCACCGTCGGATCCCGCTGCGCACAACGTCCCGGGCCAGGCGTCGGCCGTGTCCCCACGCGAGCTCGAGGTGGGTCCGGTCGTCGACGGCCACCTCACGGTGACGTTGCCGCCGCACTCCTTCGCCACCGTCTCGCTGGAGCTGTCGGCCGGCTGACGAGCGGGCAGAGGTATCCGTGACCGTGGCGCTGTGCGCTCGCCCGCTCCTCCTAGGATGGGCGACGCCGGCACCCTCGTGATGGGAGCCGGTACACCAGCAGATGGGGGAGGCCGATGGCCCAGATCTTCAACTCACCGCCGGGATGGCCCAAGCCGCCGGAGGGCTGGACGCCGCCGCCCGGGTGGGCGCCCGACCCGTCGTGGCCGCAGGCCCCGGATGGATGGCAGTTCTGGGTGGAGGACCCGTTCACCGCGGCGGTGAACGGCGGATCGGCTTCACAACCCACCCAGGGCGAGCAACCGCCGTCGGCCGGCGAGCAGCCCACGCAGACCATGGGGACCTCACCCACCCAGGTGATGGGGGCCGGCGCAAGCCAGCCCGGCCTGTACTCGTACGCGCCGAGCGCCGGGCTCGAGCAGCCCGGCGCCTCGCCGTACAACCCGCAGAGTGGTGGGTATCAGCCGGGAGGCCCTCCCGGTGGCGGCTTCCAGGGCGGCCAGTACACCTCGCCCGGCGCACCGGCACCGAAGTCGCGGAACACCTTGACGATCGCAGTGGTCGCCGTGGTGGCGGTCCTCGTGCTCGGTGGCATCGTCTGGGGATTGATCTCGCTGTTCTCCGGCGGGGGTGAGGAGCCCACGGCGGGCGGTGACCCGACCACGGGTGTGGAGCCCACGGACGAGCCGACCACCGACGAGCCCACGACTAACGAGCCCACGACTGACGAGCCGACCGACGACCCCACCACGGACGGCAGTGGCGGATCGAGTTCGGACCTCACCGACCTGACAGGCAGCGATCCGGCACTCATCAACGGAAACACCTCCGGGGACCCGATCGTGGAGGTGCGACTGCTCCAGGCGGACCTCGGATGGCAGCCGAGCGGCTCGAGCATGCTCTGCTCCGATCCGGAGAATGGGCAGTACCTGGGCCTGGAGTTCGAGTTCACCACACTGCCGGCGCTGGCGGACGAGTCCACCCCCACGTACACCTTCACAGGGCTCGAGCTCGGGGCCGAGGCCGATGGGGTGGCGCTGGAGGCGAACGGCTTCAGCGCCTCGCTGTTCTGCCTCAACAGCAGTGAGCGGCCGCCGTCGGAGATGCAGCCCGGCGAGACCTACACGGGCTGGGCTGTCCTCGACGTGCCGGACAGCGTCACGGCGGCGACGTTCGAGCCCCTGTTCGACTTCACGGGCGCCGGGGGCTACCGCTGGGTGCTCGCCGACCAGTGACACGGCCGGTACGGCGGAGAGTGGAGTGAATCGCCCGCGATAGGGCACAATGGGCACCAGCAAGCCGTGAGTCGCGCTTGATGGCTTCGGTAGAGATGCGTTGGGGAAGACGAATCTCGTCCGAGCTGGAAGGAGCGGCGATGTCCGACGTGACATCTGGTGTGATCACCCGCGGTGTAGTTTTCGTGCACTCTGCGCCCCGTGCACTGTGCCCTCACGTCGAGTGGGCGGCTGGTTCGGTGCTCGGTACGCGCGTGTCCGCGCAGTGGGGCGCGCAACCGGCCGCGCCTGGACTGTTCCGCACCGAGTTCTCCTGGACCGGTGCGGTCGGCACCGGTGCTCGCCTGGCGTCCGCCCTGCGCGGCTGGACCCACCTGCGGTACGAGGTCACCGAGGAAGCGGCTCGTGGAGCCGACGGCGGCCGCTGGAGTCACACGCCCGATCTGGGCATCTTCTACGCCCAGACGGACGTGCACGGGAACGTGGTGGTGCCGGAGGACCGGATTCGTGCGGCCAGGGAGCACGCTGCCGAGCCGCTCCGCATGCGTGCCGAGCTCGACCTCGCGCTCGGGCAGGCGTGGGACGACGAGCTGGAACCGTTCCGCTACGCGGGAGCCGGCGTACCGGTCCGCTGGCTGCACCGCGTGGGCTGACGCCGCCCGCAGGTCAGCGGGAGGCGACGATCAGGCTCGCGTTGTGCCCGCCGAAGCCGAACCCGTTGTTGAACGCGGCGATGTCACCCTCGGGAAGGTCTCGGGGAGTGTCGCGGACCAGGTCGATCGTCAGGTCTGGCTCGGGCTGCGTGACGTTGATCGTCGGGGGTGCCTTGCGGTCACGGAGTGCGAGGACCGTGAAGATCGTCTCGAGCGCGCCGGCGCCACCGAGCAGGTGGCCGGTCATCGACGTCGTGGCCGACACGACAGGGCCTTCACCGAGCACCGTGGTGATGACGCCTGCCTCACCCATGTCGCCCACGGGGGTGGACGTGGCGTGGGCGTTGACGTGGACGATGTCCGACGCGTCGAGGCCGGACTCCGCGAGTGCCGCGCGCATCGCGCGCTCCTGGCCCTCGGCAGCGGGTGCGGCGATGTCGGCGGCGTCCGAGGTGATCCCGAATCCGGCGATCCGGCCGTAGATCGTGGCGCCGCGGGCGCGCGCGTGTGACTCGCGCTCGAGCACCACGATGCCGGCGCCCTCGCCCATGACGAACCCGTCACGCGTGACGTCGTACGGGCGTGAGGCGCCCTGTGGGTCGTCGTTGCGGGTGGACAGGGCCTGCATGCGCGCGAATGCGGCGAGCGGCAGCGGGTGAATGGGGGCTTCGGTGCCGCCGGCGAGCACGATGTCCGCGCGGCCCGAGAGGATCATCTGGGTCCCGTAACCGATCGCCTCGGCGCCCGAGGCGCAGGCGGAGACCGGGGTGTGCGCTCCGGCGCGTGCGCCGACGAGCATCGACACCTGCGCGGACGGCGCGTTGGGCATGAGCATCGGGACCGTGAGCGGGGAGACCCGGCGGGGGCCCTTCTCCTTGTAATTGTCCCACTGGGACAGCAGCGTCCAGACGCCGCCGATGCCGGACGCGACCACGGTGCCGAGCCGGTTGGGGTCGATCTCGGGGCTGCCGGTGTCGGCCCACGCCTGCCGGGCGGCCACCACGGCGAACTGAGCGCTCGGGTCCATCCGACGGGTCTCGGGGACGCTGAGGACCTCGGCTGCGGGGACGGCGAGCTCGCCGGCGAACCGGACGGGTGCGTCGTACTTCTCGACCCACTCGTGCTCAAGCACGTTGATCCCTGAGCGGGCCGCGAGGGCGGCCTCCCAGGTGCTGGCGACATCTCCGCCCAGCGGGCTGGTGACTCCGAGCCCGGTGATCACGACCTGGTCAGTCACGGTGTGTCGCTCCTCGCGTGTGGGGGTGGTGAATGGGCCGAACGGGTGCCGCGCAGGTGCGGCACCCGTCCGTGGGTCTCAGGCCTGTGCCTGAGCGATGAAGCTGACGGCGTCGCCGACGGTGCTGAGGTTCTTGACGTCCTCGTCGGGGATCGTCACGCCGAACTTCTCCTCGGCGACCGACACGACGGTCATCATCGTGAGCGAGTCGATGTCGAGGTCGTCGGTGAACGACTTGTCGGCCGTGACCGCGTCGGTCGGCAGTCCCGTCTCCTCGTTCACGATCTCGGCCAGGCCGGCGAGGATCTCAGATTCGCTGTGTGCCATGGGTGGCTTCCCTTTCTGTGGTGGGTCTGCATGGTCGGTCTCGACCGTTCGCGGACTCAGTGTTGCGGACTCCGCTGCCCAGCGCGCGGCAACGCGCGGACGAGGCCAGGGATCAGGGCAGGATGACGACCTGACCGGCGAACGCCATGCCGGCGCCGAAGCCGATCTGGAGCGCGACGTCTCCGCTCTTGGCGGTGCCCTCACGAAGCAGCCGCTCGGTGGCCAGCGGGATCGACGCCGCAGATGTGTTGCCGGTGTCAGCGATATCGCGGCCGACGATGACGTCCTCGCGCAGGCCCAGGGTCTTCAGCAGCTGGTCCGTGATGCGCATGTTGGCCTGGTGCGGCACGAACACGTCGATGTCGGCGGGTGTGAGGCCGGCGGCCTCGATGGTGCGGTTGGCGAGCTTCGGGATGTTCGTGATGACCCACTTGAACACCGTGGGGCCCTGCTGCCGCAGCGTGGGCGTCACCATCTGCGAGACCTCCTCGGCGAGCTCGGCCCGCTCGGGGGCAGGCTCGCCCAGCTCCTCCCGGCGGTAGTCGAGCCACGGCTTGGTCTGGTAGATGGCGCCGGCGAGGCTGCCGTCGCTGCCCCACACGGTCGGGCCGATCTTCGGGGTGTCCGAACGGCCCACGACGGCGGCTCCGGCCCCGTCGCCGAGCAGGAAGGAGATCGTGCGGTCGGTCGGGTCGATGAAGTCGCTCATCCGCTCGACGCCGACCACGAGCACGTGCTCGGCCGTGCCTGCCCGGACGAGCGCATCGGCCTGGGCGATCCCGTAGCAGTAGCCGGCGCACGCGGCGGAGATGTCGAAAGCCGCGGCCGGCGTCGCTCCCAGCCGCTCGGTGAGCAGCGTGGCAAGCGCCGGCGTCTGCTCGAAGTGGGTCACGGTCGAGACCAGGACGGCGTCGATATCGGCGGCAGCGATACCGGCCTTGACGAGCGCATCCTGTGCCGCGCGGTCCGCGAGATCCAGGATCGTGGTCTCGGGGTTGGCGCGGGCGCGTGTCTTGATCCCCGTGCGCTGGGTGATCCACTCGTCCGAGGAGTTGATCGGGCCGACGATGTCGTCGTTCGGGACGAGGTTCTCGCCTCGAGCGCCGCCGACGGCGATGATCCGGGATCCGGTGACCGGCTCGGACAGACGCAGCGTGGTTGTCATGGGTGTTCCTCGGCTGGGTGGGCGGGTGCGGGACGCGGTCAGGGCCGGGCGCGGTGGCGGTCCACCAGGTCGGCGACGGCGTCGAGGTCATCGGGGCTCTTCAGCGCCACCACCTCGACACCCTTGAGGGTGCGCTTGGCCAGACCGGTGAGCACGCCCGCGGGTGCGAGCTCGATCGCGGCCGTGACCCCGAGCGCCGCGAGCTGCTCCTGGCACAGGTCCCAACGCACCGGACGCGAGATCTGCGCGACCATCTGTCGGAGCGCCGTCGGGCCATCGGGCACGACCGAGCCATCGGCGTTGGTGAGCAGCGGGACCGACGGTGCCGCGGGTGCGAGTGCGGACGCCGCGTCGCTCACCGCATCGACCGCGCTGCGCATGTAGTCGGTGTGGAAGGCTCCGGCCACGGCGAGAGGGATCACGCGGGCCCGCGCGGGTGCCGCCTCCTGGAGGGCCGCGATGGCCTCGCGGGAGCCCGCAGCGACCACCTGGCCGCCGCCGTTGACGTTCGCCGCGACGAGGTCATGGGATCGGATCGCGTCGAGTACCTCGTCGGGGTCGCCGCCCACCACGGCGGCCATCCCGGTCGGGGTGGCCGCGGCTGCGGCGGCCATGGCGCGGCCGCGGGTCGCGACGAGGCTGAGCGCCTCGGTGTCGGTGAGGACGCCCGCGACCACGGCAGCCGCGTACTCACCGACCGAGTGCCCGGCGGTGACGGCGGTCCAGGGGGTGTGGGAGCCGGCGGTGGCCGTCAGTGCGGTGAGGCTGAGCAGGGAGGTCGCGACGATCAGCGGCTGAGCCACCGCAGTGTCCTTGATCGCGTCGGCGTCGGCTTCGGTGCCCAGATGCAGCAGGTCGACCTGGGCGGCTTCGCTGAGCCGCTCCAGCACGCCACGGGCATCGAGGTCGTCCCGGTCGAGCCAGGGGGTGAGCATTCCAGGGGTCTGCGAGCCCTGACCTGGGCACAGTACGGCGATCACGGTGTCTACTCTCCCGGTCTCGGTCGATGTGGAGGGGCTCCGGATCGAACCAACCTCCGCGGCCCTCGTTGTGGACACCCTACAAGCGTCACTCGTCAGCGAGGTCGCCTGCGGAGTCGAGCCGTCCGGCCGCGAGGGCGATCTGGAGCACGAAGCCCTCGCGTGCATCCGTGGGGTCCCAGCCGGTCACGGTGGTGATCCGGCGGAGCCGGTACCGGACGGTGTTCGGGTGCACGAAGAGCTGCCGGGCCGTGGCCTCGAGCGAGCCACCCTCGCTCAGATAGGCGCTCAGCGTCTCGAGCAGGTGGCCGCCCACGCCGAGCAGCGGTGTGTACACCTCGCTGAGCAGGGTGCGTCGAGCATCGGCGTCGCCGATGAGCATCCGCTCGGGCAACAGCTCGTCGGCGAGCACCGGCCGCGGTGCCGAGGGCCATGCCGTGACGGCCTGCAGACCCGACAGTGCGGCACGCGCCGAGCGGCCGGCGTCGGCGAGCGAGCGGACCTGTGGTCCGATGACGACCGGGCCTGGTCCGAACTTGTCGAGCAGGGCCTCGGCCTGGGTTCGGAGGTTGCCCTCGCCGCCCAGGACGACCACCAACCGGTCGCCCTGGATGCCCACCAGCGCATCCGACGAGGCGCGCCGTGCGGCGCGGCGCAACTCAGCCGAGCTGACGTCGTCCAGGTGCTCGTCGACCGACCCCACCAGCACGATCGTGTTGCCGCGGCCCGCCCAGCCGAGGGCGGCCACCCGGGAACGGAGCCCTTCGTCGGCTGCCTCGCCGCGCAGCAGCGAGTCCACCACGAGGGCCTCGAGGCGCGCGTCCCAGGCGCCACGGGACTCGGCTGCTCTGGCGTAGACCTCGGCGGCCGAGAACGCGACCTCGCGCGAGTACAGCAGCACGGCCTCGCGCAGGGCGGCACGGTCGTCCGGGGTGGCGAGCTCGTCGGTCTCCGCCTCGACGATCTCGACGATGATGCGGACGAGCTGCAGCGTGTGCTGCAGCGAGATCGACCGGGTCAGCTCCGGGGGAGCGGCCCGGAAGATGTCGGCCGCGTTGGAGGTGCCGCGCTCGGGATTCTCGTACCAGGCGATGAAGCTGGCGATGCCGGCCTGCACCACCAGCCCGATCCACGACCGGTCCTCGGCGTGCAGCGCGCGGTACCACCCCAGGTCGGCCTCCAGGCGCGCGAGGGCGGCGGAGGTGAGGTGGCTCGTGCCGTCGCGCAGCCGCTTGACCATCGTGTCGCTTCCCGGGGAGGCGATCTTGGTGCGTGCGTCCGTGCTCACCGCGCCAGGATAGGCGTGCGTTGTGGGAGTTCCACAATGCCGTGCCGTGTGGGTGCCATGTCGGATGATGGCGTGATGGAGCAATACGTGAGTTTCGTGACCCTCGCGGTGCCCGATCTCGATGCCGTGCGGCGGTTCTACGTCGACGGGCTGGGCTGGCATCCGCGCCAGGATGGCGGGGACGTGATCTTCCTGCAGGTCGGGCCCGGGCTGGTGCTCTCGCTGTGGGAGCTCGAGAGCTTCCGTGCCGAGGTCGGGGATCCGTCATCGGGCCTCGCCCCGATGACGCTCGCGCACAACGTCGGCAGCCCCGAGGCCGTGGACGCCGTGCTGGCGGCGGCACGGGAGGCCGGGGCGCTGTCGGTGGGCCAGGGACAGCAGCGCGAGTGGGGTGGCTACACCGGTTACTTCGCCGACCCTGCGGGGTTCCGGTGGGAGATCGCGCACAACCCGTTCGACACCGATCTCGCCCAGTCAGGTGCCGACTGGGCGCGCACCCAGCGCCAGTCGTCCTGAGACGTGGGTGTAACCGGAAACCCGGTGTCACCCACGGCCGTGTCTCAGGCGTGGCCGGCGGGGGGACCGGGGGTGGCGGGGGTGTCGTGGAGCAG
>NZ_JBMDXJ010000335.1:0-4699 GCF_048594945.1 Pseudactinotalea sp.
CCGCCGGCACCACCGTGCAGCCGAACCTCACGTCGACGGCGCGCGATGAACTGCGTGACGGTTCAGGTCCGCCGGCGCCGGTCGATGGCGACCCGGTGACCTACACGAACACGGCGACCACCGAAGGCACCGGCCTGACGCCGGGCGGTCAGCAGCTGTCGGGCACGGACGAGGACACCGGCGAGGCATCGGTGATCATCGACTCCGGCACCGGCCCGACCGACATCGCGAAGGAGTGGAACGAGCCGTTCGTCGACTCACAGTCCAGCCAGGAGCGGTCCACCACCCTGTCGTGGAGCGTCGCTGAGGGCTTCGAGAGCGTCACGATCACCGACCCCGCCGAAGCGGAGGATGCGAGCAACCCCGAGGACACGGTGTTCCAGGCGTTCGACCTGGTGGCCGTCGACCCCATCACGGCCAGCAGCGAGCCGTTCAGCAACGGGTGGTGGTTGCGGTACGACACCATCACGGCGCTCCAGTTGTACGACGGCGATGCCTGGGTCACCGTGACCGAGCCACTGGGCGGGTGGCTCGCCAACGGCGCCTTCGTGGGCTACCAGCTCAGCGGGCCCCAGCAGGCCTCCACCATCGGGGTGCGCCTCGTGCTCGAGGAGAACACCGCCGCCCGGGAGGCGGCAACGCAGCCGGGTGACGCGTTCGACCCGTTCGCACCGGCACCGGGCAGCGGCGTCGGCGCCAGCAGCGCCCCGCGCACCTTCGACCTCACGTGGCGGATCCGCGACATCGTGCGCATCGGCGATGCGTTCGTCACGGCCGACGAGCTGTACAACACCGCCGACGCCGGGGTCGTGAACAACACCGTTCGCCTCGACGCCGTGACGTCGGGCGGGCAGACCCAGACCGACACCGACGGCGCGACGATCGTCATCCTCGACCAGCCGCCGTCGATCTCGGTCGACAAGAGCGTGACGCCGGAGGAGGTCCTGGTTCCCCCGGCGGACTCGCCCATTGACGCCTACCCGGCCGCGACGTTCGTCATCGCCGGGTCCAACGACTCCACCGCGCGAGCCTCGTACGTGCGGCTGACCGACCCGGCGCCGTGCGGCGACAGCGCGCTCAGCGAGTGCGCGACGCCGAACACCGCCGCCGGCGCCACCAGCGACCCCTTCGCCGGCGTCACCAGCTGGAGCGACTTCCAGGGTTCCCCGAACCCGTTCGATCGGTTCGACATCGAGTCCGTCACGGTCGCGGCGAGCATCCCGGCTGAGGTCGACCTGGCGGCGAGCACGGTCTGGCTGCTGCGGTACTCAGGCGGCGCTTTCGCCTCCGAGGCGGTGACCGCCGACCAACTGAACGCCGGCGCGATCGACCTGAGCGACGTCGTCGGCCTCTCGGTGGCCTTCCAGGGAACCGACCCAGCGACCACGGGCGGCACCATCACGGCGGCCAACGGCCTCACGATCACGATCGAGACGCGCGTGCGCGCCACGATCCGCAGCACCGGTGCCGACCAGGCGCTCGACCCCAACGACACAGTTGACGTCACGAACGTGGTGTTCGGGCAGTCCTACGACCCGGTCACGGCCGAACCTGACGCCCAGGCGATCGACAGCGCCACCGACACGATCACGCTCTCGGGTGGCACGATCGATGTGGGCGCCTCCAAGGACGTGGACCCCAGCGAGCTCATCGAGCCCATGCGCGATGCGCCGGTCACGGTGACGCTGGGCGCCGACTCGGGCACCAGCACCCTCTCGCCGATCACGGTCACGCTCGAGGATCAGAGCGCTTCGCCCGAGTTCTGGAACGTCTTCAACTTCACCGGCCTTGGCGAGATCACGGCCCCCGCTGGCGCCGATCGGGTGCAGGTGGACCTGTACGGTGCGTTCGACGGCGGTGCGCCGGCCTGGGTGAGCGGGTCGCCGTCGGATCTCGCGGCACCCTCGCTGCCGGTCGCGGCCGCCTCCTACCCCGACGTGCAGGGCATCCGCGTGACGTTCTCGGCCGCTGACGGCGGCCTCTTCTCGGACACGCTGCCGGCCCCGGCGTGGACAGCAGCGGTCGAGCTGACCGTCGAATTGCGCGAGAGCTACCGCGACGGCTCCGGCCCGGTGCCGATGGAAGGCAGCATCGACAACACGGTCACCACCCAGAGCAACGGTGCGCTCGCTTCCTCCGAGGAGGCGACGGCGGATGCCACCATCACACTGAGCGCCGGCACGCAGGAGCTCGCGGTCAACAAGCTCGCGAACAACGGCACGCACTTCGTGTCGCCGGGCGCCGCCGTGCCGTTCCGGCTGCAGCTCCAGAACGTCGGGACCGGCTACCTCACGCTGACCGAGGTGCGCGATCTGCTGCCACCGGAGCTGCTGTACCTGACGGATCCGGCGACCGAGGTCACCACCGATCCTGCCGGCACGGTCTCGGACAACGTGACGATCACGCAGGAGGGCCAAGAGCTGATCTTCACCTGGCCCGATGGTGAGAACGTCATGCAGCCGGGCGAACTCGTCGAGATCATCGTCTACCTTGAGCTGCAGCCGGTGGCCGCCAACGTGCAGGTGACCAACACGCTCGTGGTCACCACGGTGGAGGAACTGGAATCCTGCAGCAACATCGTCGACGGCGGCATCGTTACCGACGACTGGGAGCAGGACCCCGCCACCTGCGGCACCACCGACTACGTGGAGCCCACGCCTGGTCCGAACCTCTTCACGGTGAAGGCGGTGCGAGGTGAGCTCGACGGCGCGATCAATCCCAGCAACCCGGAGGTGGAGTGCCGCACCGTGACCACGGAGCAGAACGGCACCTTCTACCGGTCGCCGTGTGCAGCGAACAGCGTGATCGGGGGTGTGGATGACTGGCTGCTCTACGTCGCCAACGCCGGCACCACCAACATCGACGAGCTGACCATCTTCGACCAGCTCCCCATCCTGGGCGACCAGCGACTGGTCGACGGCTTGCCACGCGGGTCGGAGTACTCACCGGTGCTCTTCGAGGGATCGCTCGGCGTCGTGGCCCCCGAGGGCACCACGATCACCACGGAGGTGACCGTGAGCGAGGGTGCCTGTGTGGGCACCTGGTCCACGGTCCAGACCGCACCCGTGTGCGAGCAGAACGGCGAGACGTGGATCCTGGTCGAGCCCGGAGCGGTCATCGACTGGGACTCGGTGACCGGCGTGCGCGCCACGTTCGACTTCACCACGTCGACTGCAGGTGCACTGGTGCCCGGCCAGCACGTGGAGGTCACGGCCAGCACCCTCAACGTGCCCGCCACCTCCGAGTACCCCTCCGGCGCGGACGTCTCGGTGCCCGCTGACGACCAGTTCGCGTGGAACCAGTTCGGCGTCAAGTACCGCTCGGCCGGTGACACGGACTACCGCAAGATCGCGCCCGCCGTCGTGGGCGTGCACCTTCTCTACGGCCCCATCGAGATCTCCAAGGAGGTCACGGGCCCGCTCACGCAGTACGCCGCCGACACCTTCACCGTGAACGTCACCTGCACGATCGCAGGTGTCGAGATCGACATGGGCGCACACGACGCCGTGGAGCTCTCGGCCGCGAATGACTTCACCCATCGCATCGACGGCATCCCCGTCGGTGCCGAGTGTGAGGTCACCGAAGCGGGCGAGCTCGGCAGCTACGGCGAGAGCTCCCGCGAGGGGTTGCCGAGCACTGTCGTGGTCGAGCTCGGTGCGACCGAGAGCGAGGTCGTGCCGCAGGCGCAGCTCGTCACGCTGACCAACGTCTACGACGCCACCGGGCTGTCGGTCACCAAGCGCGTCGACCCCGACGGCGGACCTGGCTCGGGCACCTTCGCCTTCTCATTGACCTGTGAGTCGATCTTGGGTTCACCCGTGGTGCTCGACGACGACGGCGCCACCTCGCTCGCCTTCAGCATCGCCGTCGACGAGACGTTCACCGTGCCGGAGAACCAGATTCCGATCGGGGCGACCTGCACGGTCACCGAGACCGATGCGGGTGATGCACTCGCCACCGCCTTCAGCGGTCCGGGCGTCACGGATCAGGGCGACGGCGTTGCGACCGTGAGCCCGGGAACCTCGCCTGTCGAGGTCGTGGCCGTCAACACCTTCGAGATCGTGCCGCCCACGACCGGGCCCACGCCGGACCCGTCGGTCGAGCCCACCCCGGACCCCTCGGCCGAGCCGACCCCGGACCCGGAGATCCCGGCGTTGGGCCTGGACGTCGGACTCGGGGCGGCGCTTGCGGCGTTGCTGCTGTTGGCCGGTGCCATCGCGCTGATCGTGCGGCGGTCGCGAATCTCCTGAGGCCGCAGCCGAGCCGATGTACCTCCGGTGCTCCTTGCCGAGGCCCACGCCGACTAGCCCCCCCAACGCGGCGGTGCAGGGATCGACTAGCGCCCACCGGTCGTGGCCTGCGCAAGGCGTGCGAGCAGGCGCTTCAGGGTCGCGACATCCTGCTCCGGCCAGTCCGCGAGCGTGTGGGCGAAGTTCTCCGCACCACGCGCGGCGATGCGCTCGCCGATCTTGCGGCCTGCGGTGGTGAGAGCAACGAGAACGCCACGATCGTCGTCGGGCGCTGCCACACGCACCACCAGTCCGGCCTCGACCAGCCGGCCCACGATCTTGCTCATGTTCGTGGGAGTCGCGCCGAGCACCTGCACGAGCTCGGCAGGCCGCATCGCCCCGTTGTAGGTGAGCTGGTTGACGACCAGGAACATCCCCATGTCGTCGTGCGGGAACCCGACCGACTCCAT
>NZ_JBMDXJ010000336.1:0-5691 GCF_048594945.1 Pseudactinotalea sp.
CGACGGTGCTCGTGAGGAGCGTGCCTGCGGCGGTCTCCGAGAGAAGGATCCCGTCGCGCTCGTTGCCGGACACTTCGGTCCGGACCAGCTCGACCTGGCCGGGCCACTCGCTGCCTTGTCCGGAGGCCAGGATGCCGTGACCGGTGATCGGCACCTGCACGACGTCGTCGAACGAGGAGATCACGCTGTCGCGGATCACGCTGTCAGTGAGCGCGAGGGTGCCGCCACTGATCGTGGCACCGATCGCGTTTCCGGTGAGCGTGACGTTGCTTCCCGTCACGCTAGCGAAGAAGCTGGTCGCGATGCCGCCGAGGCCGAAGACGGCAGCGGTCGGTGCGTCGAGCCCGTTCCTCTCGATCGCGGTGCCTGTCAGGGTGACTGTGGATCGCAGCTCGCTGTGCGGCTCCTCGATCGCAAACAGGCCGACCCAGTCGTTGTCGGAGATCGAGCCGCCAGTGATCGTCACGGTGGCGTAGTTCGCCAGGATTCCTGTGAGGTTGCCGTCGATCTCGGTGTTGGTGACGTCGACCTCAAGGGGGCCCTCGAGCGAGATGCCAGTGCCCGTGTACGAAGGGGCGCCCGGGGTGAGAGCGCCGGTGTTGTTCAGCACCTCGCTGTCGGTGATCGTGAGGGTGGCGTCAGGCGCTTGCGTGGCCGCCACGATGCCCGCGAGGTTGTTCGAGATCGTGCTGTTGAGGATCTCGACGGTCTCAGGATTGTCGAGCGAGAGCCCGATGCGGTTGCGCTCGATCGCGGTGTCCGTCAGCGAGAGGGTGAACGGAATCTCGTCACCGCCGGTCGTCGTGCCTGGCCGGCCGTAGATCCCGCCGCCAGCCGCGTCGGAGATGTTCTCGGACACGGTGCTGCCCACCAGTGTGACGTCGCCACCCGAGGGGAGCATGATCCCGTTCTTGTTCCCTGAGATCGTGACGCCGTCGCCGAAGAAGGTGCCGCCACCCTGCAGCACCACTCCGCCGCTGAACGTGCCGCCTTCGGGAGCCCCGCTGTCGAGGATTGACGTGCCGGTGACGTTGAAGGTCACATTGCTCGCACCCACCAGCCCGGCGCCGATCTCACCGGAGACCGAACCACCCTCAATCGTTGCCACGCCTGCGGCCATCGTGACCCCCACGAGGGTGGCGGTGATGGTCGTGGTGGTGAGCGACACCGTGGCCGGGCCGGCGCCTGGGTCGGTTCCACCGCCAGTGACGCCGTACCCCACCGACGTGATGGTGCTGTTCTCGATGGCGACCGTGCTGTCCTGATCGGCCCAGACACCGGCCAACGAGCTGGCTCCGTCACCCGCGACGGCCACGGTGGTCAGGGTGGCGGCCCGGCCCGGCGCGACGTGGACGATCGGTGTGCCCGGCGCCATGCTGGAACTGCCGGTGAGGCTGACGCCGCTGATCGACACCTCGCCATCGGCGTCGACGAGGATCGTCGGCACATCGTCGGTACCCGGGTGGCTGATGGTGACGTCACCCGGCCCCGCACCCTGCAGCGACACAGGGGTGGTGATCTCCAACGCCTCGGAATAGCTTCCGGCCGCGATCGCGACCACGTCATCCGGTGTGACCTGGGTCAGCGCGGCGGCGATGGTGGCACACGCTTCAGCCGCGCTGCCGCCGCAGCCGGGAGCATCGCTCCCCTCCGGCGAGACGTACCAGGTGTTCCCTGCCGCGCTCGCCGGCAGCGCGGCGCTGCTCAGCGAGAGTGCTGCGAGGCCGATGACGGCGACCCCCGCCCTCAGCCCTCGCCTTCCCCACGCGCGGCGGCGATGGTCCGAGCGGTCCTCGAGCACGCTAGATCGGTCACTGACAACGCTCATCCGTAGCACCCCTGCTTTGGTTGTCTATTCAAGAACTTCGGACCTTAGCGGCTCCGTGGGCGCCAAGGGAAGAGCCAAGCGGTGAGAGTGAGACCGAGGCCGAGACCGAGAGGTCGGTCGTCTGTGGCGTGGGAGACGGCGCTACCGTGTGCTGACACGGAGGTGGGACACGGGCATGGATGAGGTCGGGGAGTCTCGCGCCGCACTGCTGCGGTCGGGCTCGGGCGCCGCGGACGAGGTGTTCACCACGATCCTCACGCGCAGTCCGATCAGCCGCATCGACATCGCCCGCCGCACGGGGCTCTCACAGGCCGCTGTGACCAAGGCGGTGACCCCGCTGGTTGCGGCGGGGATCGTGAGCGAGCACGCCGGTCCGCCGCGCCAGAAGCGGCCCCTCGGCCGTCCCGCGAACCCGGTGGCGCTGGTCGCGGACGCGCTGGTGGTGCTCGGCATCAAGGTCAACGTCGACGAGGTGATCGCCGTCGCCACCGATCTGCAGACGCAGGTGCTGCACAGTGCGCGGGTGCGCCTGACCGAGCACGATCCCGCCACCGTGATCGAGGCGATCGTCTCGCTCAGCGCCCAGTTGAAGGATCTGCTGGGGGAGGCCGCGGGGCGCATCGCCGGCGTCGGGGTGTCCGTGTCAGGAGATGTCGACGGCGCGTCCGGCATGGTGCGGGAATCGGCCATCATGTCGTGGGCCGGCCTCGACCTGCGAGCAGAGCTCACGCGGCGCCTCGGCGCGCCGGTGGTCGTCGAGAACGATGTCCGCGCGCTCGCGATCTCCGAGCACTGGTTCGGGGTCGGGCTCGGGACCCGGTCGTTCGCGATCGTGACGATCGGCCTGGGCATCGGAAGCGGCCTGCACGTCAACGGCGAGGTCGTGGAGGGCACGTTCGGGGTGGCGGGCGAGCTCGGCCACCTGCCGCTCGCCTCACCCGATGCGATCTGCGCGTGCGGGCGGCGTGGTTGCGTGGAGGCGGTCGCCGGCACACCCGCGATCGTGGCGCGGGTATCGGCTGCGCACGGCCGCGCGGTCACGATCGAGGAGGCGGTCCGCCTGGCTCACGAGGGCGACGAGGCTGCTGCCGACGCGTTCGGCGAGGCTGCCTCCCTGATCGGGACGGCGATCGCGAGCCTGGTCAACCTGCTCGGCCCCGAGCTCGTCATCATCGGCGGCGAGGCGGTGCGCAACTTCGACCTGTTCGACTCCACGCTGCGCGCGGCCTTCGCCGATCACGCTTTCGGTGCCGCCTCCCGCTGTCGGATCCTCGTGCGCCCGCACTCCTTCGAGGACTGGGCACGCGGAGCAGCAGCGACCGTGGTCCGGTCGCTGCTGCTGCCGCAGGCCGATCCGGTCAGCGAACCTTCTTGACCGTGTAGGTCAGCGCGTCGAACCGCATCACGTCACCCGAGACCATCACGAGTCGGACGGTGTGCTCGCCGTCGCGCAGCTTCGCCGACGTGAACAGCTCCTGCCCGGTGAGGCGCTCCTCGGCGTGGGTGTCCACGACCTCGACGAGCGTGCCGTCGAGCCATACCTCGACCTGACCCTGGTCCGGTGCCACCGGACCGGTCCATGAGAACCGCTCACCGCGGAACGAGATCTCGACGGCGTCCCCCGGGGAAGAGGTCATGTGGACGTCGTTGAGATGGTCGCCTGCGAAGCCCACCTGGAGGGTCTGCTCGCCCTCGTCGAGCGTGGCGAGGTACGCCGCGCTCACGGTGACGGCTCCGCCGTCGACCGTGTAGTCGACGCCCTCGGTGAGGGCGCCGGCTGGTCCGGTGATGCCGGACAACTCGCCCTCCGCACGCAGCAGCTGCACGGTGACGTCCGCCGGCTCGGCGAGGTCGAACGCGGCGGTACTCGGCTCGATAAGGCGCTCCTGCACCACATCGAGCCTGTCGATCAGCATGTACTCACCGCTCGCGTGCACGAGCCGGAGCGTGTGCGTGCCGTTCGGCAGGTCGCGCACGCTGTAGACCACCTGCTGCGCGCCGCGCCCGGACTCCTGGTACGTGCTGACCGTCTCCACGAGCTGGCCGTCGAGGTAGACCTCGACGTCGCCCTGCGAGGAGTGCGTCTCGGTCACGTAGTCGATGCCGGTGCCGACGAACGTGTACTCGACGGCGTTGCCTTCCGACTCGCTGAAGTGGACGTCGTCCTCGTGGTCGCCCAGGCCGCGGCCCGTGCTGTGGCTCCACGAGCCCTGGTAGAGGATGCTCGAGTCGTCGTCGTTGACGGCGATCGGTCCAGCCTCCGGTGCGGTCGGAGCCTCGCCGGTGCTTGAGTCGCCCACCGCAATCCTCAGCGGCTGCGACGTCGCGACGACCTCAGCTCCGCCGTTGCGAGCCCAGTCGCCCTCGTGCTCCACCCGCAGGTCGTCGTCGTTGACCGTGATCGTCGCGCCCCTGCCGGGCGTCACGGTGAAGAGTCGAGCACCGTGGATCGGCACGCTGTCGACCACCAGCTCGTCGGTGACGGTGCCGATCTTGCGCTGCGCCCACAGGTCCCGCACGGTGGCGCTGCCGCTCAACCCGATGTCCTCGAAGTCGAGGGTCATGTCGGCCTCGGTCCGGCCGAGGTTGAACAGCGCGACCGTGTAGGTGCCGTCAGCGTTGAGGGAGTACCAGACCTGGTGATTGGTGTCGGTCGCGACCGGGCGTGCCGGGGTGCCCGCTTGGTTGGCGGCGATCACCTCGTCGTTGGTGAGCAGCTCGATGCCGTACTGGTCGAGGTTCGTCATGTCGTTGCCGATGTAGAGCGGCGCTGCCGAGACCGCCCACAGCGTCATGGCGGTGCGGCGCTCGTCACGCGTCAGCCCGTCCATGCTGCCGTTGCCGACGTTGAGCGAGTCGAGGTCGTTCCAGCCCCGATCCGGGCCGGCGTACCGCCACCATTGGGCGAGCCGCGGGAACAGTCGTTCCACGTTGGCCCAGGTGGTCAGCGCCTCGTCCCCGCAGTAGCACTCGACGTCCCAGTCGATGCGCCAGCCCTGGGCGTGCTCGGCCCAGTAGTCGGCCTCGTCGATGTCGACGGCCCACGACAGCTCGAGCCAGATGTCATGGCGTGCCAATGCCTGCGACCAGGCCGCGACATCGCCGCGGGAATCCATCGAGCCGTCCTCGATGCCTGAGCCTGGGGTGACGCTGTCGAACTTGACGAAGTCCACGCCCCACTCGCCGAGCAGCTCGGCGATCGAGTCCACGTAGGCCTGCGAGCACGGGTTGCTGAAGTCGATCTGGTACGTGAAGCCCCAGTAGTCGCCTTGCTGCAGCGGCGTGGTGGCGATGTCACCCGTGGAGCAGCCGGGGGCACCGGCGATAGGGAGGTCGTCCTCGTACACCTCCTGGCCGATGCCGGGAATGAAGTACAGCCCGAACTTCTGGCCGTTGCCGTGCACGTGGTCGATCACCGCCTGCAGGCCATCGGGGTACAGCGTCTCGCTGGGCACGGGCCGGCCGTGTTCGTCGATGCCGCCGTTCCATCCGGCGTCGACGTTGATGTACTCGTACCCGTAGGGCTGCAGCGTCTCGTGCATCGCGTCCGACTGCGCGATGATCTGATCCGCCGTGATCCACTGGCCTCCCGAGTGGACCTGCATGCTGTAGCTGCTCCACCCCATGTAGGGCTGCTGAGCGATCTCCTCGATTCCTTCAGGCCCGTCGTCGGCGACGGCGGAGCCCCCTGATGCCATGGTCAGCACCAGTGCTGCGGCCGCGGCGACGGCGGGTGCCGCCGCTGCGCGCCTCCGGTGATGGGTGTGCGCTTTCATCGTGACCCACTCCTTCATCTTCGGTGTCTCCGGACGTCCTTGCCCGGAGCGAGGTGACGTCAGGCGATCCGACGTCGGTCGATCTCG
>NZ_JBMDXJ010000337.1:0-6035 GCF_048594945.1 Pseudactinotalea sp.
TGATCCACCCACCGACGTCCCCGGAGACCCGGTGGCCCAGCCGCTGCTGGTGGCCGGCAGCACGATCGCGGACAACACCGGCGGTGCGCTGCTGCTGACCGAGGACACCACGGTGGACGTGATCGCCTCGATCGTGCAGGCAGCCGATGGCGTGCCGGCGTGCACAGGACCGCAGGCAAGCCTCACCGACCTCGGTTTCAACATCGTTTCGGACCCCTCGTGCGGGGTCGAGCTCGAGTCGACCGTGGTCGGCGATCCGCAGCTGGGCCCGCTGGCCGACAACGGTGGACCCAGCCAGACCATGCTCCCCGCTGCGGAGAGCCCGGCGCTCGACCTGGTCCCGGTGGGCACCAGCGCACCGTGGGCCGGGTCGTCGATCGAGCTGTGCCCTGGCACGTTCGACCAGCGTGGGGATGGATTCCCGCGGCATGTCCGCACGGGATGCGACGCCGGCGCCGTCGAGCTCGCCGGCGCCGTGCTCACGGTGACCGCGAGCGATGCGACCTACGCGGGCGAGCCCGGGCCCACGGTCACGCCGAGCTACGCCGGGTTCGTGAACGGCGACTCCGCGGCCGATCTCGACACGCTACCCACCTGCAGCTTCGACGTCGATGCAGCCATCACTCTCTGCTCCGGCGCCGAGGACGACGTCTCCAGCTTCAGCTATGTGGACGGCACCCTGACCGTGCTCGAGCCCGTCGAGATCCTCACTGAGTCGCTGCCGGTGGGCACCGTGGGCGAGGACTACGCCGTGACTCTCGAGGCCACCGGCGGCGACGGCGCTCCCTACACCTGGGCCATCACCGACGGTGGCCTCCCGACCGGCGTGAGCCTCAACAGTGGCACCGGTGAGATCTCGGGCGTTCCGGAGGAGGCCGGCGATTTCGACCTCACGGTCAGCGCGGACGGCGACGCCACCAAGGCCTTCACCCTCATGGTGAGCGGCCCGGTCCTCACGGTGACTGCCAGCGACGCGACCACCTACGAGGGGGCGTTCGAGCCCGAGATCACCGCGAGCTACACCGGATTCCTGCCGGGCGACTCCGAGGCAGATCTCGAGACGCTGCCCACCTGCACCTACGACATGGGCGCCGCCACCACCTCGTGCAGCGGTGCCGCCGACGACCTCTACTCCTTCGAGTACGTCAACGGAACCCTCACGGTGCTCGACCCGCTCGTGATCGTGACCGAGTCGCTTCCCGGCGCGACGGTTGGCGAGGAGTACTCGGTCACGCTCGAGGCGACCGGCGGCGACGGCGGCCCGTACCTCTGGGGCATCCATGCGGGCTCCCTGCCGGCCGGCTTGCAGATCGACTCCGCCACCGGTGAGATCTCGGGCATCCCCGAGACCGCCGGTCCGGTGACCTTCACGGTGTTCGTGGGGGATCCGATCCTCAAGGAGTTCACGCTCGAGGTCGCGGCCGCACCCACCCAGCCGACCACGCCGCCCACCACGGACGAGCCAAGCGCCACAGACCCGCCCGCCACGGATGACCCGAGCACGGACGGTCAGGGCACGGATGGTCGGGGTGCGGTCGACGACGGCGCGGAGGGCCTTCCGGGCACCGGTATCGACGGCCTGGGCGCTACCGCGCTGGCCCTCGCGGTGATGATGCTCGGGGCCGCGCTCGTGCTGGTGGCACGCCGCCGCCGACAGCTGGGGTGAGTCGGCGGCTGCTCGCCACGCTGCCAGGATGAACACCATGATCGAGGCGGCACCACTGACTGCTGACCGTGGTGAGCTGACGGAGGAGGTGCTGGCTGGTCCTGCCGACTTCGACGAGTTCTGGCGGGGTCTGCATGCGGGTGCGCGCGAGATCGAGCCCGGGGTGCGTCGGGTGCGGGAGCTCAGCCACGAGGGCGGTTGGCGGCTGAGCGAGGTCCGGTTCACGAGTACCGGCGGCCTCGATCTGGGTGCCTTCCTCCTCGAGCCCGACGGCGGGGTGGAACGCCTCGTGGTGGCGTTACCTGGGTATGGGGGTGCTGGTGAGCCGGTGGATCCGTTGCGGCGGCCCGGAGTGGCCGAGCTGACGCTCGCGCCCCGCGGGATGCCGGCTCTCAGCGAGCAGACCGATATCCCGAACCTCGCAGCGGAGCACGTGCTGCACGGCATCGGCTCACGCGAGACGTACGTGATCGGTGGCTGCGTTCAGGATGTGTGGGTGGCGACCACCGCCGCGCAGCGGCTGTTTCCCGAGGCCACGCGCATCGACCTGCGCGGCGGGAGCTTCGGCGGTGGGCTCGGTGCGCTCGCCCTGCCGTGGGATGACCGCTTCACCGCCGCGGCCCTCACGGTGCCCACGTTCGGCAACCATCCCGCCCGGCTGCGCACACCCTGCACCGGCAGCGGCGAGTCGGTGCGACTGCTGGCGCAGCGGGATCCCGGCGTGATCGAGGTGGTGCGTTACTTCGACGCCGCCACGGCCGCCGCCCGCATCCAGATCCCCGTGCTGGTCGGTGCCGCCCGGGTGGATCCCGCCGTGCCGCCGGTCGGGCAGTTCGCGGTCTACGAGGCGCTGTCCGGGCCTGCGATGCTGCTCGAACTCACCGCCGGCCACCTCGAGTTCGACGGCGTCGAACGCGAGCGCCAGACCTTCCACGGTGCCACGCTCGGCTGGCTCGACCTCGCCTGACCCGGTCCCGTCCGTCGGTCCCGCCGGAGCCCACCGGAGAACGTTTCCGTGCGATTCGCAGTCGCTCAGTGACCGCGTATCGCACATGTCTGTCATCACCCGCGCAGACTATTGTCGTGGGGACAATAGATGGTTAGGGTAGCCGTCGTCAGCACGTTCGACGGCGAGCGAGAGTGAGCGCACCGTGTCCTTGGAGTCCTTCCGCACTGAGATCGCCGACCCGGCGATCGAGTTCCGCCCCGAGCTGCGCTGGTGGCTGGCCGAGGGCCTGCACACCGATGAAACGTTGCGCCGCGAGATCGACGATGCGCACCGCCTGGGATTCGGCGGCATGGAGTTCCTCGCGATGGACGAGGGCAACCTCGACCATGCGCGCTACGGGTGGGGCGCCGAGGAGTGGGTGCACGACTCGCACGTGGTGGTCGAGGAGACCACGAAGCGGGGGATGTCGGTCAGCTTCACTTCCGGCACGAACTGGTCCAACGCCAACCTGCCCACCATCACTCCCGACGACCGGGCGGCGGCGCAGGAACTGGACGTCGCCGTCGAGAACCTCACGGCCGGGCAGGCCCGATCGGGGCCCCTGCCTCGCATCGGCCTGGACGCACCGCCCCCGGTCACGACGATCCCGGGCCACCGCGGCACGATCAGCGAGCAGCACCTGATCGCCGTGGTCGCGGCGCGCGTGATCGGCGACGACCTGCTCGATGTCGCCTCGGTCATCGACCTCTCCGGCGAGGTGTCCGATGAGTCGCTGGAGTGGACGGCACCTGAAGGCGAGTGGCGGCTCTTCAGCTACTGGATGCACGGCACCGGGCAGACGGCAAATCCCTCCGCTTCCGTCAACTACACCGTCAATTATCTGGACCGTGACGGCGTGGACGCCGTGATCGACTACTGGAACGGCGTGGTGCTCACGCCGGAGCTGCGGGACCTGATCGCTGCGAACCCGCGCGCCCAGATGTACATGGACTCCCTCGAGCTCTCGACCTTCGGTGCTGGCGGGCTGTTCTTCGGGTGGACCGTGATCGAGGAGTTCCGCGAGCGCCGAGGGTACGACCTCGTGCCGTGGCTGCCGTTCCTCACGCGCACCGCCGCCTTCATGGCGGTGTCGACCGTCTACCACCACCAACCGGCTGAGGCGGATCGCGTCACGGTGGCCAAGGTCCGCCACGACTACGTGCGCACACTCACCGATCTCTACATCGAGAACATGCTGCGCCCGTTCGCCACGTTCCTGCACTCAGTGGGGCTGACGCTGCGCTCGGAGATCAGCTACGGGCTGCCGTTCGAGCTCACCCGCCCGGGCCCGGACGTGGATGGCATCGAGACCGAATCGCTGGAGTTCGGTGGCCAGATCGATGCCTACCGGCTGCTCGCGGGCCCGGCCCATCTGTTCGGCAAGCAGTACTCATCCGAGACCGGCGCCACCACGCGCAACCACATGCTCGACCACCGGTTCTACGACCAGATCATCGCCACGCAACTCGCAGCGGGCGTCACCAAGACGGTGCTGCACGGCTGGGCCAGTCCCGCGGGCGCCGAGGGCGCCACGCACTGGCCGGGCCACGAGGGCATGTGGCCGATGTTCTCCGAGCGGTTCGACACCCGCCAACCCGCATCCGAGTTCTACCCGCAGTGGAACGCGGCCATCGGTCGACTGCAGTACGCGTTGCGCCGCGGCCACCCGCGCATCGACATCGGCATCCTGCGCACCGACCACTTCACGGACAACCTCATCGGCCTGAACCTCACCGGACCGAACGGCGAACGCATCCCCGATGAAGTGGCCTACGGCTCCATGTGGATGCGCAACCGTGAGAACCAGTGGTGGCAGGATCTCTCGCTGCAGGATGCGGGCTTCACGTACGAGTTCTTCGACGGCTCTCTGCTGCAGCATGAGGCCGTCACCTTCGATGATGCTTCGGCCCTGGTACAACGTGAAGGCCCCGGCTACTCAGCGCTCGTGGTCTACCAGGAGGAGCTCGACCCCGATGTGGCGGCACACCTGCTGACCTGGGTGGATCGGGGGCTGCGATTGGTGATCGTCAACGGTGCTCGCGAGGTCGAGTTCCTCTCCGCCGACCGGCACCGCACCCACGAACGAGCGGCGGTCCGCACGCCTGGTCTGGATGGGCGCGATGACGAGCTCGCCGGCACGCTAGCGGCGCTGCGGGAGCGGCCGACCGTCGCTGAAGCCACGCCTGCCGAGATCGTCTCCGCGCTCGAGAGCCTCGGCGTGACCGGGCGCGCCCGCTTTGTGCAGGACAACCAGCAGGTCCTCACGCACCTGCGCGAGGATGGCGACCTGCTGGTCCTGTACGCCTACCATTTCCTCTACGAGTCGCAGCAGCCGACCACGGTGCAGGTGCGGCTTCCCGGCACGGGCGCCGCGCACCGACTCGATGTCTGGTCGGGCGAGTTGCGACCGCATTCGGGCAGCACGCCCGACGGCGACGGCACCGTCGTCGAGATCTCGCTGGCTCCCGGTGAGGTCGCGTTGGTGGTGCTGGACCGAGCGGCACAGCCGCTCGCCTCGCCTGTGGCACCCCAGGGGCTGGTGACCGAGGTGACCGACTGGAGCTGCGCCGTCGAGAGCTGGGATGCCGGCGAGCTGGAGGTGATCACTGAGGATCGGGGGCTGGGCTACGTGACCCGCGAGGTGCGCCCCACCACGAACGTGACGCGGATCGAGGTCGGCGCGACCGCCCTCCGGCCCTGGACCGAACTCGACGGCGTGGGGCCCGAGATCTCCGGGATCGCCGAGTACCGGGCCCGGCTGGTGGTGCCACGGCTGGCGCCCCAGGCGCGGTACCTGCTCGACCTCGGCTCCACGGCGGGCGGGCTGGGATCGGTGCAGATCGGCAACGGTCCGCTGCACGGCTTCGACACCTCGCGGCCAGTCGTGGACGTGACCGCCGATCTCCATGAAGACGAGGTCGAGATCGTGGTGCGGGTGGCGAGCTCGCTCAACAACCGGCTGAAGGCGCGCGGCTACTACGATCACATCCCGGATATCGTCGCGCAGACGCAGGGCATCGAACGGATGCAGGTAGCTGTGGTGCGCGAGTACGGGCTGCTCGGTCCGGTGCGGCTGGTGCGAGAGGGCTGAGAAGGGGGTCGCGGGTGGCGCGTGGCGATGTCGGCGACCCGGATTCGGCCGATCTGAGCCCGGTGCTGCAGGCGGAGCCGTTCGACCTGCGGGTCTCGATCACCTCAATCGTGCACTGGGCCGACAGCACTCCTGTGCGGCGGCAGGTGATGGAGTCGGTCGGGTTCCCGCACGACGACATGGGGATGTTCCTGGTCGTCAACCAGCTCACCTACAACGGGGCGATGCGGCCTGCCGAGCTCGTGCAGGTGCTCGGCGCGACTCCCACGAACATGAGCAAGATCGTGGGC
>NZ_JBMDXJ010000338.1:0-3867 GCF_048594945.1 Pseudactinotalea sp.
CGGTGGGCTGCGTGGACCTCACTGGGGGTCATGGCGCCATCCAGCAATGGAATCCCGTGATCGTTCGCCAGTGCGGCGACGTCGGGTTGATGGCACGGCGTCACGAAGAAGCGCACCCCCAGATCGATGGCGCGCTGCGCCTGATCGGTGGTCAACACGGTGCCCGCACCGATCACGGTGTCGGTGCCGGCTGCTGCCGCGACTGCCGACTCCAGGCATGTCTCGATGTTCGAGATGGTGAAGGTGAACTCCACGGTCCGTATCCCGCCGCGGCGCAGCGCCTCACACAATCCGACCGGATCGGGCACCGAGTCTGCCCGGACAACGGCCACCACACGGTCTGCCCACAGCTGCGACAGTCGTTCATCAAGGGTCCTGTTGAAGGCCACGATAGCCAATCCTATTCTTCCAGAGTCGTTTTGAGGAACCGGGCATGGTGTGTCGACGCCCAGCGGCGCCGACGGCGTCTGCCTGACTCCTTCGCCACCCAGTAAATACTTGACAGTCTCAACTTGTTAGACAATTATTCAAAACGGTCCGGCCTGGGTCCGTCGCGAGCTCCATCGGAGCGACGTGCTGACCTAGACTGGCCCACAACGTCAGCCAGAAGAACCCGAGGTGTGCCGTGTCGCCGGTGCTTGCAGCCACATCACTGACCGAGTCACTCAGTGACGCGTTGCGCGCGCAGATCCTCAAGGGCGAGGTGCCCCCAGGGCTGCGGCTCACCGAAGCCTGGGTCGCCGAGCGGTTCGACGTGGCCCGTCCGACAGCCAAGGCCGGGCTCGACCGGCTCTGTGCCGAAGGGCTGCTCCGCCGGGGACCGCGGCGGAGCTCCGTGGTGCCACAACTGTCCGCCGACGACATCACCGACATCTACTTCAGCCGCCAACCGGTCGAGACACTGGCCGTGCGTACCCTGGCCGCCTCGCGTACCGCACCGAGCGAGGCCCAGCGGGCGCTGAACCTGATGCGCCTGGCGGCCGAGCAGTCGGCGCACGCCGACCACACCGAGGCCGACGTGGCCTTTCACCGTGCACTCGTGGCTGCCACGGCAAGCCAGCGTCTGCAGCGGATGCATGCCTCGGTGATGGGCGAGGCGCAGCTGTGCATTGCTCAAGTACGGCGCAACGCGTCGACCGATCTGACCGAACTGACTGCTCGGCACGCCGCGATTCTCGACGCCATTGCCAAGGGGGAACCCGACGCCGCCGAAGCCGCACTGCGGGTCGATCTCGATGGCTGCCGGGACATGCTTCTCGCCGATGTGGCGGCAGCACGCGGCACCTGATCCTCTGCACGACAACAGCTCTCGACATCAGCTGACGACCGGACGCAGGGCAGCGAGCCGGGGGAATCCTCCGATCCAGGCGAGTGAATCCGTAGTCGGTACGGTCGGCTTGTACTCACAGGCGACCGAGCCGCGATAGCCTGCCGCCCAGAGCTCATCGAGCACCCGCGTGAAGTCGATGCCGCCCGTGCCGGGCTCGCCCCGACCGGGCGCGTCAGCGATCTGTACGTGGGCGATGAGCGACGCAAAGTCCTTGACATCGCCGATCAGGTCGTCGCCACTGGTCGCGAGGTGGAACGTGTCGTACAGCAGCCCGATGTTGGCCAGTCCCGTATCCGAACGCACCTGGCGCACAACAGCTATTGCGTCAGCCGCCGACTCCAGTGGATAAGCACCGTTGAGACCCCGCCCCAGGGATTCGACGAGCACCGTACCGCCGACCTCGCTGAGCCGGGACGTGGCGACGCCGAGTCGCTCGCGGGCAACCGCGTCCTGCGTCGCGGGGTCGATCCCTTCTCGACGCTGGCCGTAGAGGGCGTTGAATCCGGCACAACCGGTGCGTCGTGCGATGTCGACGACGAGATCGAGGTTCGCGGCGAATTCGTCGCTGCGGTCGGGCCACGAGATGATCCCCCGCTCGCCGCCGGGCATGTCGCCGGCGAACAGGTTGAGCCCGGTCAGCGTCACCCCTGCGGAACCGACGGCGGTGAGAAAAGCGTCCACCTCGGCATCGCCGGGCACTGCGGCGGGCCACGGCCACCACGTCTCGACCGCGGTGAAGCCTGCGGCAGCGGCCCGATCGAAGCGTTCCAGGTAGGGCGCCTCGGTGAACAGCAGCGAGACGTTCGCGACGAGGGCGAGCGTTTCCCGCGTCGTCGGGATGTCGGAGTTCACGACGCCGCCCACGTCGTCGACCCGGACAGCCGCGCGACCTGGGTGAGCAGTGCGGAGTGGTCGAGGCTGCCTCCCCCGCTGGCGCGCAACGAAGCCATCAACTCGGCGACGAGAGCGCCGGCGGGCGAGAAGACGCCCTGCTGTCGTGCGGCCTCGCGGTAGATGCCGAGATCCTTGTGATGCAGGTCGACCCGGAAGCCCGGGGCGAACTCGCCGGAGATCATCGACGCTGCTTTGCGATTGAGTACAGTGCTGCCGGCGAGACCACCCGCCAGGACTTCGACGGCCGGGGTGAGGTCGACGTCGTGTGCGTCGAGGAAAACGAGTGCTTCGGCGACGAGTTCGATTGTGCCGGCGACGAGCAACTGATTGGCGGCCTTGACGGTCTGGCCGCTGCCGGGTCCGCCCACGAGGACGATCGTCTTACCCATCGCCTCGAGCAGAGACTGGGCCCGCTGGAAGGCGTCGGCGCTACCGCCGCACATGATGGAGAGGGCGCCTTCCTGCGCGCCTGCCTGGCCTCCGCTCACCGGAGCATCCAGCATGACCATCGAGGCGGCCGCGGCCTGCTCGTGCAGATCACGGGCGACATCGGGTCGAATGGTGCTCATGTCCAGTAGCAGGGTGTCGGCTGCGGCCGACTCCAGCACGCCACCGGGGCCGGTGTACACCTCGACCACATCCGGCGAGTCCGGCAGCACCGTGACCACAGCCTCGGCGCAGGCGACCGCCGACGCGAGTGAATCCGCCAGGGTCCCACCACCTTCGGCAAGCGGACGGCCACGGTCTGCCGTGCGGGTGTAGCCCACGACATCGAAGCCGGCAGCGACGAGATTGAGTGACATCGGAAGTCCCATGACCCCCAGGCCGATGACGGCAACGCGCACTGGTCCCCCTTCAGAAGACGAGACAGAAGTCGGTCCGCCGAGGTGCGGAGCCTTACGTGCGGTTTGATCCTGTCCGAACTTCAATAGCGAGTCAAGTAGCTTTGTCATATCGATTTCGTCAGACAAAACAACCGGAATAGCAATAGGCTGATGTAGCGGCTGTCGCGATGGTGCGCCTCGTCCCGATGTCGCGCACCGCGGCTGCACACCCAATCGTGTTGCTGTGCAGCGACTCACCGATCCCGGGTGGGGTCTCCGCGCCCGGCGAAGGCAGGTCCGGCCAGGAACCAGACCACGGTGATGGTCGGCAGCAGCAGCAGTGTGGCCCAATAGGGATGGTCGGCAGCGTCATCGACGCTCGCGGGAACGTGCCACCCTTCGAGGGCGATCATGACGAGCAGGCAGGCCGCGCCGATGGCTGCGGCGACGACGACGCGAAACCATTCACGCCAGATCGCGCGCACTTCCGCAGTCGAGCCCTTCGGGGGCTTGTGGGGTTCGGGTCCGCCCGCGAAGCGGTGGTGGAACCACGCGTCGGTGCGCGCAATGATGGGGTGGCCGAAGGCCACGGTGACGCCCAGGTACAGAGCAGCGAACGCGTGCGGTCGGGTTGGTGGGGCACCGCTGCCCACATCGACCGCGACAAGGACCAGCAGCGCGAGATCGACCAGCGGTACGGCGGCGAGCGCCACGGCGCTCAGCCGCCGTGCACGGACGAGGTAGCGCAGTGCGAGCCCACTGAGCAGCAGCACCCAGAACGCGACCTCGGCGGTGACGATCGCCGCGATCATGCCGGCA
>NZ_JBMDXJ010000339.1:0-3556 GCF_048594945.1 Pseudactinotalea sp.
TGACGCTGCTGCCGGCGATCGGCGTCATGATCGTCATCGTCCTGCTCAGTGGTGAGCCGATCACCTGGGCGTGGCTCCTGCTTCCGGTCGCGCTGGTGATGATCCTGCTCTTCTCTGCGGGATGCTCCATGCTGGCGGCCCGCATCGTGGTGGGTGCTCGCGACCTGCGCAACCTGATCCCGGTCGCGATCCGTCTGCTCCGCTACGTATCCGGCGTGTTCTTCTCGATCCAGCACTACGTCGGCGCCTTCAGCTGGGGGATGCTTCTGGAGTACCAGCCGGTCGCGGTGTACCTGACGCTGGTCCGTTCGACGATGCTCCACGAGGTCGACGTCATCCCGTCCGTGTGGATCGCCGGCGCAGCTTGGGCGATCGTGTTCTTCGCCGTCGGGTTCGTCGTCTTCTGGAGTGCGGAGGAGAAGTATGGCCGCGACTGACGACGCCGCATTCGACGAGATCGATTTTGAGGACGACGACGATCAGGACCAGCCGCCTGCAACGCAGCGGCGGCCGGTCTCGGACATCCCCGCGGTGATCGTCGATGACGTGCACGTTCGCTATCGCGTCTTCGGTGGCCGCAAGCGCTCGGTGGCACCCGAGATGGGCCGGGTCCGCGCCATGGTCAACCGCAGTCGCAAGCACGTCGGCGCGGTCACAGAGGTCCATGCGGTGCAAGGCGTGTCGTTCGTGGCGCACCACGGTGAGTCGATCGGCATCATCGGCCGGAACGGTGCGGGCAAGAGCACGCTACTGCGTGCCGTGGCGGGCTTGATGCCCACCAGCTCGGGAGCCGTCTACGTGTCGGGCACCAGCTCGCTGCTCGGCGTGAACGCCGCACTGATGAGCTCGCTCACGGGGGAGCGCAACGTCATGATCGGCGGGTTGGCATTGGGACTGACCCCGGCACAGGTGCGTGAGCGTTTCGATGACGTGGTCGAGTTCGCTGGCATCGGGGACTTCATCGACCTGCCGATGAAGGCGTACAGCTCTGGCATGGCCGCGCGCCTACGGTTCGCCATCTCCACTGCTGCGGTGCCGGACGTGCTGATGATCGACGAGGCTCTCGCGACCGGAGACGCTGAGTTCCGTGATCGCAGTAAGAAGAAGATCGATGAGATCAAGGATCACGCCGGAACGGTCTTCCTCGTCAGCCACTCGATGAACTCGATCGAGAGGATGTGCGAGCGCGCGATCTGGATCGACAAGGGCAAGCTCATCGCAGACGGCCCGGCGAGCGAGATCGCTGCCGAGTACCGCAAGGCGAGCAAGAAGAAGGGCTGACGGACCGTGCGGGTGCTCGTCGTGACGGTGGTGCACGATCCTGACGACGCGCGGATCAGGCATCGGCAGATCCCGGCACTGCAAGCAGCCGGCCACGACGTCATCTACGCCGCACCTTTCACGGCGTTCGACCGCCAGGCGCCTCCGGGTGTGCGTCCGGTGGATCTCCCACGCGCAGCCGGCCGGCGGCGGCTCGGCGCCGTGCGTGCGGCTCGGCGTGAGATCCGTCGGCTGCGTGAGGTCGTCGACGTGGTGCTGCTTCACGACCCCGATCTGCTTCTTGCCGTGGTGGGACAGCGTAGTGGTCCGGCCGTGGTGTGGGACGTCCACGAGGACACCGCTGCCGCCCTCGGCATGCGTGCCTGGGTTCCCGGACCCCTTCGTGGGGTGTTCGCCGGGTTGGTTCGACTGGCCGAGGGCTGGGCGGAACGACACCTTGTGCTGCTGCTCGCCGAGCGTGCTTACCAAGCGCGCTTCCGCTGTGACCATGCCGTGGTCCCGAACTCGGTGCTCGTTCCTGAGCACGCCCCGGCAGCACCGGACGACAGGAGGATCGTCTACCTCGGGAAGGTCACCCGCGCACGCGGCTGCCAGGAGATGATCGAGGTAGCCCGCCTGCTGCGTGGAACGCGCGTTCAGATCATCGGTTCCGCGGATCCTGACTCGGCCGCGTTGCTGGAGGCGGCCGTCAATGAGGGTGTCCTCGACTGGGAGGGCTTCGTGCCCAACGACGTCGCGGTGCAGATGCTCGACGGTGCGCTGGCAGGGCTGTCGCTGTTGCACGACCAGCCGAACTACAGACATTCGGAGCCAACGAAGCTCATGGAGTACATGGCACACGGCGTCCCAGTCATCACCACACCGAACGCGGCGTCGCGGGAACTGGTCGAGAGAGCCGACTGCGGCATCGTGGTTCCGTTCGCCGACCCGAACGCGGTAGCGCGAGCTGTGGCTTCGCTGGCGCGGGATCGTCACGAGCGCGAGCGGCTGGGCGCCAATGGCTATGGCTACGCGAGCCGTCTCTTGAATTGGCTTCGCGACGCCGAGGCCTTTGTCTCGTACCTGCAGGAGGCAGCTGACCGCTCGCGTTGACATGACGCGGAGGAGGACGTCGTCGTGACTCGCAGGGCCTAGCTCAGGTCTGCACTGTGAGCGACGCGTTCGGATGCGTCAAGTTCCAGGACGACCATGCTGTAACTCCGCCGTCGTTTGCGGGTTCGAGACCGGCAGAGGCAAGGAGTGTGTGCTCCGGTCGGGTGAGGACACGTACTGACCTGCCGAGGCGATAGGCGATGCTCACGACTTCTTGAGGTGCCGAGGCGAACCGCTGTGGATCCAGGACGAGGCGTTCGAATCCGGAGAGCAGGCTCTGCGCCCAGATGTTCAGCTCCTGCGTCTGTTCACCCGTCACCAGGACGAGCTCGTCCATCAGGGATGCATCGGCCAGAGTCCGCACGGGGATCTGAGACGCACGCACGGATGGGCTGACGTCGATGCCAAAGGCGGAGAGCGGGCCACGATCACTAATGGAGAAGGTGAAGGTGCCAGCCTCCGAGGGAACCGCAGCCACGGGGTCGGTGGCGTGAGCCGACTTCAGCAAAGGTCGGATCTTCGCAATGAAGCTCTCGTATCCGAATCGTTCTGCCACGATGCGGCGAGCCTCGGTCGAGCGCCTTGAGTAACGTTTCGGATCTGCGACATAGGAAGCGACGAGCTCCTGCACCTCGTGTGCCGGCGCATAGTCGATGGCGTCTCCGAACGTGTCGCGGTGGCGAGGATCCGCGATGGTCACGACGCCGCTCGCCGCTGCCTCCAGCAAGACTCGCCCGAATGCCTCATGGCGGCCTGGGTTGTCGTAGTAGACGAAGAAGTCGATGCCATCGAGGAACTCGTGAACGTCCATTGCCTTGTGCGCCAGGAGGCTCCAGTTCGCAGGAAGCGCGTCGCCATCGAGCCCTTCCGCTCGTAGCAGTCTTCTGACCTGCGAGATCCCCCCCATGAACCGCACACGGTAATTGGGGCCAAAGCCGTAGGCAGTGGTCAGGTCCTTGTAGCTAGCCGGGTACTTGATCTCGTCGTCGCGCGAGTACCGTCCGACGACGATCTGGTTCTCGCCATTCACCCAGCCGGAGTTCGACCGCTGCCACTCCCGCACGTCAATGAGCCCGGGGTTGTCCCAGCTCACCATGTCGATCCCTGGATCCTCCTGCTTGAGGATGCCGCGGATACGGGGACTCTGGGGAACCCACGCCACCGGGGCCTTGAAGGTCTCGTA
>NZ_JBMDXJ010000034.1:0-4126 GCF_048594945.1 Pseudactinotalea sp.
AAGCGCTCGCGATCGTGCCGCACGACCCTGGCAAGGCTGCCTTGCCTGACGTGCAGCCACTGGATCACATCAGCTCGTTGGCCGATCTCCACAAAAAGCTCGACGAGCACGATTGGCTCAAGGGTCGCTACATCGTCCTGCCGAACGCCAGCGACAGCGGTCACAAGACGATCATGCGAAAGGGTATGCAGGCTGAATACAAAAGCATGCCATGCGTCGGTGGCTACTTAGACGGACCAGTCGACAAGGTCGGGACTGGAAACCGGCGAATCTTCGCCGGCGACGATGCGGCGTGGGGCAACAAGCCGCTGGCCATTTTCCAAACTTCAGACGCAAGGTCAGACGACTTCGCGAGCCTGGGAACGCCTTCGACGTGGGTCAAGTGGGCAAAGCCGACGGCCGAGGCACTGCGTCAGGCGTGCCTGGGTCACCAATCCCGCATCGCTCATGTCAGCCCGCAGGCGCCGACGGTCTTCGTCTCACGAGTGGCCGTGTCTAGCAGCAAGTTCCTTGGACCGGTAGACATCGCCTTCAATTCCCAGTACAACGCGGTCATCGGCGGGCGTGGTACAGGCAAGTCGACGATCCTCGACTACCTCCGCTGGGGGCTCTGCGATCAGACAGACCACGCCGGCGATGACGAACTGGCGAACCCCACCGTGCGACGAGAACGGTTGATAGAGAACACCCTCAGGTCGGTCGGCGGGCAAGTCGAAGTCTATTTCACAATCAACGATATCTTTCATGTGGTTCGCCGCGACGCCGCGTCAGGCGAGATTTACCTCAAGGTTGGTGACGCCGAGTTTGCGAAGGTTCGCGAAGCGCACGTCAGATCGCTACTTCCGATACACGCCTACAGCCAGAAACAACTGAGCAGCGTTGCCCTTCGCATGGACGAACTGACCCGGTTCGTTACTGCCCCGGTGCAGCGGTCTCTCGACGGCATTGACCAGGAGATATCGGAAGTTGCAGGCAAGTTGCGGGAGAACTACGCCAAGGTTCAGCGCGCGCGTGGCCTCGATTCCGCGATCTCCCGTCAGCAGTTGACGGAGCAATCCCTTTCTGATCAGGCCACTAATCTGCGGAGAGCGTTCACTGATCTTTCCTCCGAGGACCGCGCTACCCTGGGTGCGAAGTCTCAAATTGATGCGATTCGCGAGTTCCTTCAGTCCCAGGAGCAGGAGTTGCAGGATGCGCTTGGACAGGCGAAGGCGACTGTCGATCGGCTCAGCAGTGTGCATAGTGCGCTCGATGCGCCCGGCGAGGTGCCCGCCAGCATTGCGGGGGACCTCTCGGCACTAGTTGAAGCACGCCGCCAACTTATCGAATCCCTCCGCGGTGACATGAGTGAAGCCCTCGCGAGGGCCACAGCCGCCCGGCTCGAGGGAACTGATGAGCAAGCCGCAGTGCGAGCGGTCAGCGAGACGATTGTGTCGTTTGACGAACAGTACGAAGAGGTCAAGCGCCGCTCGACAGCGCATCAGGCGAGGCTAGATGAGCTAGCGGGAGTGGAGGCGCGCCGCACGCAGGCCGCTGAGTTGCTTGCCGACCATCGCCGCGACCGCAAGGCGCTCGGAGAACCGCTGACTGGGCACGCCGAGTTGCAAGACGAACTGGTAAATCTCTACCGCAAGCGGTCGGACCTAATCGCGAACGAGACCGCCAAGGTGACTGATCTCTCCGAAGGTCTCTTGAAGGCCGGCATTAACCGCGGTCAGGGACTGTCGGCAGTTGAGGCCAAGTTCCGCGGATTCATTCAAGGATCCAGAGTCCGTAGCGGCAAGGTCGACCACTTGTTTGCCAGCCTTCGCGCAGAGTCCGACCCGTTGGGGACTTGGCAGTCGGTTCTTAGCGAACTTGAGTACCTGCTCCTCCTCGAGGAAGGCGCTGCACACACTTCTGAGACGACACCCAACCTCTCCCGCCTCGGCTTCGCTATCGAAGACCAGCAGCGTGCAAGGACCAGTATGACAGCCGACGGCTGGCTTGACCTCGCGCTCACGCCAGTCCGAGACGAGCCTGTCTTCGAGTACCAGACGAAGGAAAGCGAGTTCATCGAGTTCAGCGCGGCCTCGGCCGGACAGCAGGCGACTGCATTGCTTCGTGTTCTGCTCGCGCAGACGGGCGTCCCCCTAATAATCGACCAGCCCGAGGAAGACCTCGACAGTCAGGTTGTGCAGGATGTGGTGGCTCGAATCTGGGCGGCCAAGCAGAGGCGCCAACTCATTTTCGCGAGTCACAACGCAAACTTGGTGGTAAATGGCGATGCCGAGCTTGTGATCGCCTGCGACTACCGAAAGCAGGGCGATCAGTCGGGAGGTCGCGTGAAGTTGGAGGGCGCGATCGATATCCCTGCAGTGCGCGACGAGATCACGGGTGTCATGGAGGGAGGCGAGAAGGCCTTTCGTCTTCGAAAGGAAAAGTACGGGTTCTGAGACGCGTCGGGCCGGAAATTTCACCGATTGGCCGGTTGCGGGTATTGCTCACTTCGAGGATGGTCGGCAGGTCTGGGGCCCCGTGTCACTGTTCGTCGAAGGCCGCCGGAATCATCACCACCTCATCGAGCCGAGCGGTTAGCTCGCGATCCCGCTGAGCGGAGGCGTGCTGGTACTTCAGTGCCACCGACACGTCCGTGTGCCCGCCGCGCTCGAGGAGGTCGGCGAGAGTGGCGCCCTGGCGGGCGTACTCGGTGAGGCCGGTGTGACGGAGGCTGTGGAAGCGGAACGAGTCGCGGCCGGCAGCCTTCCTGGCGTCGCGCCAGTACCTGTCGAAAGCGGTCTGGGAGATGCGGCGGCCGCGGCGGGTTGGGGGAGCGAAGTGCGGGCCGTCGCGGCCCGGTGCTGTGTGGTTCTCGATGTGCTCGCTCAGGACGGGCAGCAGGGAGGCCGGGACTGCGACGCTGCGCTTGCTGCCACGCTTCGGGTCCGTGAGCCTGCCGGCCTTGGTGTTCCACTGGCGCCGGACGTGCAGGACGGCGCGCTCGGGGTCGTCCAGATGCTCGAGGTCCCGACGCTCCAGCCCGAGCACTTCGCCGAGCCGCAGAGCGCACCAGGCGGCGAGTAGCACGGCTGCGCGCAGGTACTCGGGCATCGTCGCTGCCATCGCGGCGACTTGCTCTGGCGTCGCCACATCGCCATCGTCCTCTGCCGGTCGGACCTGGGTCTGCGACGGTGCCTCGGGGAACGTGAACGACGCCAGGCCGATATCCGGTCGTCTGACTGCGGAGTTGAGGCACGAACGCAGCACCCTCGCCGCGTTCGGCGCCACACCGTTGGCTCGCGCACCCGGATGGCGCTTCGACGGCTTGGCGCGCAGCGCCGCAAGGTGGGCGGCGACCTGCTGCGGCGTCAGGTCGACCAGCCGCGTCGAGCCGAGCTCGGGCAGCACGTGGGTTCGCAGCACCGATCGATACGACAGCACGGTCGAGGGGGAGCGGTCGGGGTTGGCCGCGAGAGCCTCCAGCCACTGCTCGGCCCAATCGCCGAGGGTGAGGGCGTCAGTCTCGGCCTGGATCCGTGCCGCGCGCCGCTCGGCGCGGATCTGGGCCGGCGGCACGAAGGTGCCACGTGCGCGCTCGCCCTTGGCGATGTCGAGTGCGGCGCGAGCATCGCCGAGGGTGTCGAAGACGCCCAGGGCGTGGGTGGTGCCGTTCACATCCAGGCGCACTCGGTAGCGGTCTCGGTACCGTGTGATACCTCGGGGCAGGGCTCCGGTGGCCATCGCTGGACCTTCCGCGAACGCTGTCACACGGGCAGTCTGTGACAGCTATGTGACAGAAATTCTGTCACAACCTGCTGATCTGTGCCCACTGGTGCTGATCAGCGAAAGGCTCAGAAACCGCGGAATCTAGCCGAAAACGGCGGATTCTCAAGGGATCTCAAGGACTGCTGGCGGAGGATGGGGGATTCGAACCCCCGAGGGCTTGCACCCAACACGCTTTCCAAGCGTGCGCCATAGGCCACTAGGCGAATCCTCCTGGGCCAGACGAGGATACCGGACCCTGGCGGCGCTCCGTGCCGCTCGGGGTGTGGCACCAGCCACGCCCGACCCACCGCCGTCGAGTTCGTACCTCAGGCGTGAGTTCGTACTCCCGACGGTACGAACTCGCGCCAGACGTACGAACTCG
>NZ_JBMDXJ010000340.1:0-3075 GCF_048594945.1 Pseudactinotalea sp.
GGAGAATCGGAATGTGCCCAAATAGTTAAGTCCGGAGCTGCGTGGCCGTGCCGTGCGCATAGTGCAAGACTGGCGGGCGCGCGAAGGAGGGCGGGCGAGAACCGATCCCGCGCGATCTCCATCCGGGGCGATGCGCTTGCCTACTTACGCAGGTCGCCCTCGTGTACCCCCGCATGGGTGAGCAGGAACTCTCGTTTCCTGGCTGTGAAGGGCTTGGTCGTCCCGTGAACAGCTTCGCAGAGCACTCCGAGGAGCTCATATCCGCTGATCGATTCTGCTCGACGATTAAATGTTCGATAGGGCTCCCTGGTTGGACCCATGGTCGCGCTTCCCATGCACATTTACAGGCCGCCTCTGACAGTATCGACTAGTTGTTGCGGGTCATGACGTTGTAGTCGCGGATCAGAGATGAAGGAACGGGTCTCTGACCGGCACGATGGGTGGTGTCTAGACATCCGTCGCCCGGGAGGAACCCGTTCCATGACCCACCGTAATTCGCCGCTGACGCCTACCGGAAGACTCCGCCTGGTCCAACGTGTCGAAGATGATGGCCGGTCCATCGTCCACGTCGCTGCCGAAGTCGGCGTCGCTCGCTCGACTCTGACGAAATGGGTCCAACGATATCGCGATGACGGAATCGACGCCCTGGAAGACCGCACCAGCACCCCAGCACGGCGATCCTCGCGGCTGCCGATCGAGATCCTCGAACTCATCGGCTCCTGGCGGCGAGAGCACAAATGGTCAGCCCGCCGGATCGCCCTCGAGCTCGCCTCCCGCGGCTACCACTACTGCGCCCGGACCATCGGGCGATGGTTGCAGCGACTTGGGATCTCCCGCCGCCGTGACCTCGACCCGACCGGGGAGAACAACCGCGAGCCCGGCAAGATCATTGCTCGCTTCCCCGGCCACATGCTCCACCTGGACGTGAAGAAGGTCGGACAGATCCCCGCCGGTGGCGGCTGGCGACTCCACGGCCGCGGTCATGCGAAGGCGCGCCATCAGCGCGTGGGCTACACCTACCTGCACTCCGCGATCGACGGCTATTCCCGCCTGGCCTACACCGAGGCCCTGGAGAGCGAGACCACAGCAACCACCATCGCCTTCTTCTCCCGGGCCAGGGCGTTCTTCGCTGCTCACGGCATCTCTCGCCTGGTCCGAGTGTTCACCGACAACGGCGCCAATTGCCGCGCGAAGACGTTCGTCCGCATGGTGGTGGCGCATGCCTCCCGGTATCAGCGGACGCGGCGCTACACGCCGCGGCACAACGGGAAAGTCGCGCTTTACCTGCGGATCCTCTCTGAGGAATGCCTCTACGCCCGCGCTCTCTATTCCGAGCACGAGTGGCGCGAAGCGATTAGCATTTGGGTCCGCGATTACAACTATCACCTGCCGCGCACCGCTTGTGCTGCTCAGCCCCCGGCCACCCGAGTCCACGAACGAGTCGACAACGTCATGACCTAATTCATCTAGGTAGACCGCATAGAGCGCGCGCCGTGGTGCTCCCAAGGTTGTCGGTGCCGACTGCCATGCTGGTGATGTGACTGACAACGCCACCCCAGACGAGGAAGCCACACCGCCCGTCGAGCCGATCCGGCTCCTCGGCGGTGTCAACTTCTCAACTTGGCCCAACCTCAAGTGGAGCCGGGGCAGCTCACACGTGGCGACGTTGCAGTCGAAGCTCGGAGAGTGGCAAGCCAGCGCCCCGGTCTCGGTAGACGCCGTACTACGCGAGGACCGCATGGGCATCGAGCTCGTGGCCCGAGTTCCGATGGGCATACCCCAGCACGAGTGGTCGCTCGACCTTGGGGACGCGCTGCACAACCTCCGGAGCGCGTTCGATGCTGTCGCCTGGGGCATGGCCCACTTCAATGACGCCGAGCCCGCCCGACCGAAGTCGGTCTACTTCCCGATCTGCGCCGAAGAGAAGCAGTGGAAGAAGGCGGTTAGCGACTGGGTGGGGGAGATTGACCCCGAGCTACAGGAACGGCTCCGGCTCATGCAACCGTTCACTTACGTGCCAGCCGGTCAGGAGTCGCTGCTCTCGATCCTCCACGACCTCGACATTCAGGACAAGCACCGTGACATCCTGACAGTGACCGCAGACCTGGAGGGCGTCGATCTCGGCGGCTCGTTCCAGTACGAGGACCCAAGCTCTCCGGCACTCCCGCGTGTCGAGATGAAGGATGGCGTGAAGTTCGGTGACGGCACGGTGCTCGGCACGATCCACGCCGGAGCGCCCATCCAGATCGTGGGGCAGATGATCCTGTGCCCCGCGATCAAGGTGCAACTCATCCACAAGGAAAAGTCCTTCGACGTCATGCCGATGCTCCAGCAGTTCGTCGAGGAGACCCGGCGGTACCTCGACATTCTGCTGTTCGGGCTGGCTCCGTCAGAAGAGAACGAAGGGGAGTGGTCGCCTATGGAGATGGGTCCGCCCCCAGCGTAGGGCTGGCCGGTTGACGGCAGCCGGGACCCGGCGGCGGGGATGGAGCAGAGCCGGGTAGAACGAGCCGGCACGAAGTACCGGGGCCGCCAGATCAAGCTCACCCGCAGGAGTCGCCAGGTGCTTGGCGCGGGTGTCGTTGCGGCAGGTGGACCGCATCTGGGCGCGTTCGTAGCGGTCCGCACCGATCCTCGCAGTCGCCTCGGCGTCGACGAGCTCCTGGAGGCCGGCCCGCAAGAGGTGGCGGAATAATTCCACGTTGGCGAAGTCGTGGCCTTCGAGCAGTTCACGGACGAGAGCGGACAGGGCAGACTTGTGGTGGGTCATCGTGGATCCCTCTTTCTTGGTCGATTTGGGAGGTCCCGCTATGACCCTTCATCCCCTGCCGGTAGCTCCGACGCCACCAGGGGAATGACGCCACGTTAGGGGACGCACCCTCCCCACTGGGCCCACGCGCTCTTGTTCCCCCAGATCGCGGCAGCGCACGGCATAGCGCCCCTGATCACGGAGCGCCCCGCGGTATAGCCTGACCGCGTGCGAAGAGGACTCCCTCCCCGGGCACTCGCCGCCGCGGTGGCGTCCCTGCTCGTCCTCTCGATCACGGGGTGCGGCACCGGCGGCGACGCGATGCC
>NZ_JBMDXJ010000341.1:0-1624 GCF_048594945.1 Pseudactinotalea sp.
GATCGTCTCCTCGGACATCATCACCAACCCGCACCAGAGCATCTTCGACGCCGGCCTGACCAAGGTGTCGGGCAACCTCGTCAAGGTCGTCTCCTGGTACGACAACGAGTGGGGCTACAGCAGCAGCCTCGTCAAGCTGACGTCGTTCGTCGGCGACCAGCTCTGATCGCATGACCCCTCGCCCGCGCCGGGCGCCGTCCCGACCCGGCGCGGGCGAGCGTCTGCCCACCCGATCTCACCCCTGAGCAGGAGACACAACGTGAAGACGATCGCCGACCTGGGTGACCTGCGCGGCAAGCGCGTGCTGGTCCGTGCCGACTTCAACGTGCCGCTCGACGGCACCACGATCAGCGACGACGGCCGTATCCGTGCGGCGTTGCCCACGATCCAGACCCTGCTCGACGGCGGTGCTCGGGTCGTGCTCACGGCTCACCTCGGCCGGCCGGCCGGGACCGGCTTCGAGGAGAAGTACTCGCTCGCTCCGGTCGCGCAGCGGCTGAGCGAGCTGCTCGGCCAGCCGGTCGCGCTCGCCAAGGACCTCGTGGGCGAGTCGGCACGATCGACCGTGGAGGCTCTGGAGGACGGTCAGGTCGCCCTGCTCGAGAACGTGCGCTTCGACAAGCGTGAGACCAGCAAGGACGCGGCCGAGCGCGGGGCGCTGGCGAAGGAGCTCGCGGCTCTCGCCGACGCGTACGTCTCCGACGGTTTCGGCGTGGTCCACCGCAAGCAGGCCTCGGTCTACGACGTCGCCACCACGCTGCCCCACGCCGTCGGTGGCCTGGTGCAGAAGGAAGTGGAAGCACTCCGGAAGGCGACGGACGACCCGGCCCGCCCCTACGCCGTCGTGCTCGGCGGTGCGAAGGTCTCCGACAAGCTCGGCGTGATCGAGAACCTGCTGGGCAAGGCGGACAGGCTCCTCATCGGTGGCGGCATGGTGTTCACCTTCCTCGCCGCGCAGGGGCACTCGGTGGGCAAGTCGCTGCTGGAGGCCGACCAGGTGGATGCCGTCAAGGGCTACCTCGCCACCGCCGCCGAGCGCGGCGTGCAGATCGTGCTGCCGACCGATGTGGTCGTGGCGCCCGAGTTCAAGGCGGACTCGCCGGCCACCGTGGTCGGCGTCGACGCGATCCCCGACGAGGAGATCGGCCTCGACATCGGCCCCGAGTCGCAGCAGGCGTTCGCCGCCGCACTCGCTGACGCCAAGACGATCGTGTGGAACGGCCCGATGGGCGTGTTCGAGTTCGACGCGTTCGCCGGCGGCACCCGTGCGGTCGCGCAGGGCATCGTGGACGCGACCGCCAAGGGCGCGTTCAGCATCGTGGGCGGCGGCGACTCCGCCGCCGCGGTGCGTGCGCTCGGCTTCGACGAGGCCGGCTTCAGCCACATCTCGACCGGCGGCGGTGCGTCGCTGGAGTTCCTGGAGGGCAAGGACCTCCCCGGCATCTCTGTCTTGGAGGACTGACACGCACATGACAACTCAGCACACGCACGGCCGGACGCCCCTGATGGCGGGCAACTGGAAGATGAACCTCGACCACCTGCAGGCGACGCACCTGGTGCAGAAGCTGGCGTGGGGGCTCAAGGACGCCAAGCACGACTACGCCTCGGTCGAGGTCGTCGTGGT
>NZ_JBMDXJ010000342.1:0-16426 GCF_048594945.1 Pseudactinotalea sp.
GCCCCGTCCACTGCCCCCCACCTGGGTGCGGGCGACCGCTTGTACCGCGGTGAGCCCGACTCCGCGCCCGAGCGCTGCAGCTTCGGCGATCCCGATCCCGGTGACGCCGGCCATCGAGCCGGCGAGCGCGCCGATACCCACGCCGGCTCCGGCCGCGATCACGGTCACCACGCTCAGCCGCGGGCGCAGCAGTCCACGGCGGTCGGCCGGGGTGGGCAGCAACCAGGCAGCCTGCCCACCGCCGAGACCGACCGGTCCGAGCCGGCCCGCGAGGCTGACCGCTGCACCGACCGCCACGAGGGCGGCAGCGAGCCCGAGCCAGGCCGGATCGAGCACCGCATCCGCCGTGGTGGGTCGCAGCTTCGTGTTGAGCACCTGGGTGACACCGAAGGCCATGCCGACCGCCACCAGCAGGCTGAACACGAACGTGTAGACCTCGCCGAACAGATCGCCGACCGCGCCGCCACCGTGCGCCTCGGTCGCCTGCCGCGTCAGCCGCCGCAGATCCCGTCCGCTGACGTGTGTGGCGGGCGCGAGGCCAGTCACAACGCCTCGATCGCGGCGGCACCGACCTCGGGCTTGACCACGCGTGCCTGGTCCTCCCCGATGACGAGCACCTTGGTGGCCACCGTGCGCACGAGCACCGGGTCGTGGGTCGCGAGCACCACCCCGCCTCCGGCCTTGCGTTCCTCGACCAGCCGTTCGGCGAGGCGATCCCGCATCCCGGCATCGAGCCGCTGTTCCGGCTCGTCCAGCAGCATCAGGGTGCGCGGTCGCACGAAGGCGGCCGCGAGCAGCAGGCGGCGGCGCTGGCCCGAGGACAGCGCGGTGGGCAGTGCCCGCTGCCGCTCCCCGAGTCCGAACTCCTCGACCACCTCGGTCACGAGGTCGCTGACCTGGGTCATGCCGTGACCACGGGCGGTCAGCAGCAGGTGCTCGCGCACCGTGAGCGCGGGGAGGTAGGAGTCCTCGTCGAGCACCACGGCCACCTCGGCGCGGAACCGCTGAGAACGCTCGTCGACCGCCTCACCGAGCACGTCGATGTGCCCGTCGAGCGGCTCCAGCAACCCGGCGACGGCACGCAGGAAGGTCGACTTGCCGGTCCCGTTCGCGCCGACCACCGCAAGCGCCTCGCCGCGCCCGATCGAGACCCTGATCGGCGGGCACACCGCCGACTCGGGAGTGCTGCCGTAACCGACGAGCAGACCGGTGGCGCGCACCAGCTTGTCGCGTTTGTCAGACACGGTCCAGGAACTCCTCGTGGTCGGGGTCGACGAGCTGAGTGATCGCGGTCAGCAGCTCGGGATGGTGCACGAGGTTGGGGTCCTCGCTGATCAGCTCGCGGGCGTCGGCGCGTGCTCGTTCGATGATGTCGGCGTCCGCGATCACCCGCAACAGCCGCAGCGAGCTGGCACGGCCGGACTGCGCGGCTCCCAGGATGTCACCTTCGCGGCGCTGCTCGAGATCGGCCTCCGCCAGGCGGAACCCGTCGAGCGTCTCGGCGAGGACCGTGAGCCGTTCGTGGGTCTCGGACGCCGGGTCCGCCCAGCTGACCACGAGGCAGGTGCCCGGCTTGCTGCCGCGACCGACGCGGCCCCGCAGCTGGTGCAGCTGCGAGAGCCCGAACCTATCGGCATCGAGCACCACCATCATCGTGGCCTCGGGCACGTCCACACCGACCTCGATCACCGTGGTGCTGACGAGCACCGGCACCTCGCCGGCGGCGAAGGCGGCCATCGCGGCATCCTTCTCCTCGGTAGCGAGCCGACCGTGCATGATCCCGATCGCCGCCGGGTCAAGCGTAGTGTGCCGGCGCAACCAGGCCGCAGCGTCCTCGACGTTGGCGGTGCTGTCGGGCCCGCCGTCGACCGTCTCGGGGGTACCGGCCGGTCGCTTCTTCGGCGTGCCCTCGGGCGCGAACAGGTCGTAGACGTCCGCGCCTTCCTCCTCCAGGGTCGAGGAGATCCGGGGCGCGACCACATACGCCCGCCCACCGCCGTCGACCTCTTCGGCGACCTTGGACCAGACGCGTTCCATCCAGCGCGGGTTCCAGGCGGGCACGAGGTGGGTGGTGATCGGTGACCGCCCGGCGGGGATCTCGCGGAGCGTGGAGACCTCGACGTCACCGAAGAACGTCATCGCGACCGAGCGCGGGATCGGTGTGGCGGTCATGTAGAGCTGGTGCGGCATCGTGGTGCCCTTGGTGCGCAGCGCGTCGCGCTGCTCGACGCCGAAGCGGTGCTGCTCGTCGATGACCACGAGACCGAGGTCGGCGAACTGAACCTGGTCCCCCAGCAGGGCGTGGGTGCCGACCACGATGCCCGCCTCTCCCGACGCCGCCTGCAGCAGCGCCTTCTTGCGGGCGGCAGCGTTGAGGGAACCCGTGAGCAGCGCCACGCGAGTGCCCTCGGTGGCGCCTCCGAGCATGCCGGCCTCGCCGAGCGGGCCGAGCAGGTTCGCGATCGTGCGCGCGTGCTGCTGGGCGAGCACCTCGGTGGGCGCGAGCAGCGCGGCCTGGCCACCGTTGTCGACCACCTGGAGCATGGCGCGCAGCGCGACCACGGTCTTGCCGGAGCCGACCTCGCCCTGCAGCAGTCGCTGCATCGGTGCACCGGCATCGAGGTCCGCGCCGATCTCGGCGGCCACCGCACGCTGACCGTCGGTGAGCGTGAACGGGAGCTGGGCGTCGAAGGCATCGACCAGACCACCCTCGACGGCGGGGCGGGGCCTGGCCTCGAACGCGGCCAGATCGGCGCGCCGCCGGGCGAGCGCCGTCTGGAGCAGGAATGCCTCGTCGTAGCGCAACCGTGCCTTGGCCCGTTGGGCTTCCTGCTCGTCCTCGGGTGTGTGGACGAGGCGGAGCGCCTCGAGCTCGGAGAGCAGCCGGCGGCGCCGGACGATCTCGGCCGGGACGGGATCGAGCACGTCGGCCTCGGTGAGTGGGTCGAGCAGCGTGCGCACGAGCTTGCGGACCTTCCAGGTCTGCAGCTTGGTGGTGGCGCCGTAGATCGGGATCGGGCGGGCCGCCTCGCGCCTGGCGGTCTCCTCGTCCTCCCATGAGTCCAGTGGCTCAACCTCGGGGTGCGTGAGCTCGCGCTGGCCGTTGATGCCGCGCTTGAGGGTGCCGGCGAACATCGCGACGGTGCCGACCTTGAGCTGCCGCTCGAGGTGCTGGGCGAGGTAGGCCTGCCGCGCGAAGAAGGTCAGCGGGAGGGTGCTCGTGCCGTCCGAGATGGTCGCCGAGATGATCTGCATGCTCCGGTTGCGCGCGTAGCGCTTGTGGAACTCGACCACCTCCGCGACGTAGGTGACCGGCTCCCCGGGCACACCGCCGTCGAGTGAGGTGTAGTCGCCGCGCTTGACGTACCGGCGCGGGTAGTGGCGCAGCAGGTCCTCGATGGTCTCCAGACCCATCTTGGCCAGCTCGACGCCGGTCTTCTCGCCGAAGCGTTTGCCCAGGGGTGAGCGCGCGCCGACGACCTTCGCCTTGTGCCCGCTCACTCGTGCCACGTCCGTGATGCTATCCGCGAGGGCCGACACCACCCGCGCCGGCGCCCTGTCACTATCCTGCTTCCCGTGGCCGACCCGGACTCGTACCGCACGATCGACGCGGCCGCCGAGGCCGAGCTCGAGATCAAGCGGTCTCGGTTCCGCTGCGTGCTGGCGCCGGTTGCCGACGAGGAGGCAGCACGGGAGGCGGTCGCGCTGGCCCGGCGACAGCACTGGGACGCCCGCCACCACTGCTCGGCGTTCGTCCTCGGTCCTGGGGGCGCGGTTGAGCGCTCGTCCGACGACGGCGAGCCCTCCGGGACTGCGGGGGCACCGATACTGGAGGCGCTACGCGCCAGCGGACTCACCGACCTGGTCGCGGTGGTCACCCGCTGGTTCGGCGGCACTCTGCTCGGCACAGGCGGCCTGGTGCGCGCGTACGGTGGTGCTGTCCGGCTGGCGATCGACTCCGCCCAGATACGCGAGGTCAGGCTGGTGCAGCTCCTGACCGCGACCGTGGACGCCGCGACGGCAGGCCGGGTCGAGGCAGAGCTACGGGCGCACGGGATCATGGTCGTCGAGACCACGTGGGGCCAGCAGGTCGACCTGCTTCTCGGGGTCCGCCCCGCGGAGCAGCCCACCCTCGATGCTCTGCTCGCCGAGCTGACTGGAGGCTCCGCCCGCGCTCGCCCCAGCGGCGAGCAGTGGCTGTGACGCGCGATCAGGAGTCACCGCGACCGATGTGCTCGACGAAGTCGTTCACCTCGACCCGGGTCAACGGATGGGCGAGATCCCATGGGCTCCCGCTGTCCACTCGGATGCCCAAGCCAACGGCTCCCCGAGTAGCCGGGGGTATTGAAAACGGGCGCAGCGATGGTCGGACGTCGAGGTCGCCGCCGCGACCGCGGCACATTCGGCGCAACGGCCCTGGCCTTAACTCCTGCACATTCGGGAATCTCGGCACATCCCCCCCTTGCGCAGGCGTGACTACACCTGTAAACTCGAACGTATGTTCGTATCAACGGAGCGCCAGGGCCAGGGGGTCACCGCCTCGGATCCTGACGCTGCCGCTGTGCGCGCGATGCGGGAGGCGCTGTCCTCCGCTACAGACCCCGTGGGCGTCGGCGCGGAGATCGACGCTGAGCGGATCGATCTGATCCGAGCGCTGGAGGACCTGAAGAACACGGCCGCCGGCCTCCAAGCCGACCTGACCGAGGCCTTCGACCTCTCGCAGCGCGAGCAGCAGGTGGCGGCGGGAACGAGCCGGAGCAGAGCGGGGCGCGGCGTCGCCGAGCAGATCTCGCTGGCGCGTCGCATCTCGCCGCACCAGGGTCGGCGGCATCTGTCTCTGGCCCGCGTGCTGCGCTCCGAGCTGCCCGCCACCGCTGCCGCACTCCGGGCCGGTCGGATCACCGAACGCGCCGCCACGCTCATGGCGCAGGCCACGGTATGCGTGTCCCGCGAGGACCGCGCCGCGATCGATGCCGAGGTCGCCGGCGATCCCGAGCGCGCAGAGCTGCTGGGCGAGCGCGGCATCCAGGCAGCGGCAGCCCGGGCGGCGTGCCGGCGCGATCCGGCGAGCGTCGTCGAACGACGCCGTCGCGCCGAGGCGGAGCGTCATGTGAGCCTGCGCCCGGCGCCGGACACCATGACGCACCTCACCGCGCTGCTCCCCGTCGCCGAGGGGGTCGCGATCTATGCCGCGCTCACACGAGCGGCGGATGCCGGCCGCAGCGCCGGGGCGCCCGCCACCCGCGGCCAGCTCATGGCCGACACCCTGCGGGACGCCGTGCTGACACACCGACCGGCCGGGCAGGCACCTCAACCGGTCGCCGATTCCGACGCGGAAGGCAGCAGTGACATGCGAACGGGCGAGTCGCGCCCACTGTCCGGTGCACCGGCGGGCACGGGCGTGGTTCTCAACCTGATCATGACCGAGCAGCAGCTCTTCGGCTCGGACGAAACCAGCGAGGGTGAGGTGCTGATCGGCGGTCCCGCCGGAGGCCTGGCCCACATCGACGCCGATCTCGCCAGGCAGCTCGCCGCACTCACCCCGGCCGACCGCATCTGGGTACGGCGACTGTATCGGAGCCCCGCCAGCGAGGAGCTGGTCGCGATCGACTCCCGACATCGCCGCTTTCCACCGGGGCTGCAACGGCTGATCCGCTTCCGTGACCAGCACTGCCGCACCCCATGGTGCCGAGCACCCATCCGACACATCGACCACGCCGAGCGCGCTGCCGATGATGGCGCCACCGACCTCAGGAGCGGGCAGGGCAAGTGCGAGGCCTGCAACTACGCGAAGGAAGCCCCGGGCTGGTCCGAACGCGCGGATGATCTCCGGCCGGATGAACACCGGATCACCATCACCACCCCGACCGGGCACACGTATACGACCGTCCCACCGCCACCACCGGGCGCGAACGCCGAGCCGGGCGAGAACATCGGCTTCCTGTGGACCACGCGGCGACGACCGGTCGTCGAGATCGTCCGCGACCCGCCCGCAGCAGCCGCATGAGTGCCGCATCGCACACCGGCACGTCGCAGAGCGGACCGCTTCCGGTGTAGACTGCCGTGGTTGCCCTGGGCCGATCGCGGCCCGGCGACCCGACTTTGACACCGTGCCGTCCACCGCGATGGCGAACGATCTAGGAGAATCCCGTGGCCTCTACGTGTGACGTGTGCGCCAAGTCGCCGAGCTTCGGCCACAGCATCTCGCACTCCCACCGCCGCACCAAGCGTCGCTGGAACCCGAACATCCAGACCGTCCGCGCGATGGTCGGTGGCACCAAGAAGAAGCTCAACGTCTGCACCAGCTGCCTCAAGGCCGGCAAGGTCCAGCGCGCGATCTGAGCTCTTCCACGACTGAGCCGCTCACCGATCACGGTGGGCGGCTCTCGTCATCTCACGAGGAGTCCGATGCCCTGGCAGATCCGCGACCCACGCCTCGAGGATGCCGAGGCGATCGCCACGATCAACGTGCGCGCCTGGCAGCACGCCTACGCGGGTCTGATGCCGGCCGACCTGCTCGCTGCGCAGGAGGTCGAGCCTCGCGCAGCGCGGCTGCGTGAACGGTTGGGCAGCGGGACCTCCGCACCCGGGCACGTGGCCGTCGATGGTGACGGCACGATCGCAGGCTACTGCTGGTTCGGGGACTACCGGCCCGACGACGACGCCCCCTCCCCCGGCGACGGATGGGGCGAGGTCTACGCGATCTACGTGGACCCGGACCGGATCGGCACCGGTGCCGGCGCCGCCCTCATGTCCGCGGCTCTCACCGCCCTCGGTCCCCGCCCGGTCGCGGTATGGGTGCTGGAGGGCAACGCGCGTGCGCGCGCCTTCTACGAGCGGTTCGGGTTCATGCCCGACGGCGTCGCGACCGACTTCGACGCCGGCGGCACCCCGGTCCCTGAGGTTCGCTACGCACGGGTCACGACGCTCGGTCAGAAAGGTTAGCCTCACCTTAGTTATGGGGTATAACTAGCGGGTGACCAGACCGCGCGCCCTGACGCTCGAGGACATCACCGACGCCGGCCGCAACCTCGGCATGGCCGATCTCAGCGTCGCCGCCGTGGCCGGTCGGCTCGGGGTCACCCCCACGGCGCTGTACCGGCACGTGGCGAACCGGTGGGAGCTGGAGCGGCTGGTCGGAGAGAGCCTGCTCGCCGACCTGCGGCTCGACCTCGAGGACAGCGCCGAGCTCGAGGACGCGTTGCTGCGGCTCGCGCTCGGGCTGCATCGGTTCGCGATCGAGCGACCCGGGCTGGCCGACTACCTGCTCACCCTCTTCCCTCGCGGCGAGCGCGGCATCGCGCTGATGCACGAGGCAACCCAACACCTGCGTACGCACGGCCTCCGGGCGGACACCGCCGTCGTCGTGAGCAACGCCGTCGCCTCACTCGCCTTCGCGATGGCGGCCGGTCAAGAACGCCGGAGTACCGCCGTCGACCAGGACCCCGGCGGCTTCGCCGCCGAGATGCGCGCGGCGACCGACCGGTTCGACGCCGACCTCGCGCTCGGGCCGACGGTCGACGACCTGCCGTCAGTGACCGAGGCCGACTTCGCCCGGATGTTGCTGACCGTGGCCGTGCGGGGCGTGGTCGCCACGATCGGCAGCGACCCGAGCGCAACCGACGCCGCCGCGATCGTCACCGCCCTGCTGCGGCAGGTCGAGGGCGCCGAGACCACCACCGTGAGGAGCTGACCATGGCACGCGGTTTCCAGGGCGCCACGATGCGCATGTTCGGCGCGCGGGACCATCTCGCCACCGTGACCGGCAGCGAGTGGCTGGCGCCGAACTTCCTCCGGGTGCGGCTCCGGTCCGAGACCGTGTTCGACGAGATCCCGATCGAGCCGACCGCCTGGCTGCGGTTCTGGTTCCCCGACCCCGATGGCGGCGAGACCGAGTACCAACGCGCCTACACGCTCAGCGAGGCCGACGCGGAGACCGGGGAGTTCGCCGTCGACGTCGTCATGCACAACCCCGCAGGTCCCGCGTGCCTGTGGGCAGCAGCCGCACAGCCGGGAGACGAGATCGCGGTGATGAGCTCGCTGTCGCCCAACTTCGCGTTGCCCGAGGAATTGCCGGCCGGCTTCCTCCTGGTGGGCGACTCGGCCTCGATCCCGGCGACGAACGGAGTGCTCGAGGTGCTGCCCGCCCACGTCCCGGTGGAGCTCTATCTCGAGCGACACAGCGAGCACGACGAGCAGATCCCGCTCCGTACGCACCCGCAGCTGCGCGTGCACTGGGTCGACCGCACCGGTCCGGAGTCGGTCGCCGCGGCGATCGAGGCGCGCGACTGGTCGGACTGGTACGCCTGGCTCGCGCCCGAGTCCGGCTCGCTCAAGGCACTCCAGAAGCGGCTGCGCGAGGAGTTCGGGTTCCCCAAGCGCGAGGTGCACGGCCGGGCCTACTGGATCCAGGGCAAGTCGATGGGCAAGGCCCGCGAGGTGGTCGAGGTCGACGAGGCACCGGCGGCACCGACTGTGTCTGCTGACACGGCCGCGACGGCGCCCACGCCCGAGCCCGAGCGCCTCGAGCCTGCTGCGGCTGCCCCGGCGCCCACCGCCGCACCGGGGCGCTGGCGCTCGCAGGCCGCCGGGAGACTGCTGGCACCGCTGCGCACGCAGCTGATCGTGGCCGGCGTGCTCGAAGCGCTCGCGACGCTGCTGCAGCTCGCCCCGTACGTGCTGCTGGTCGAGCTGGCGCGCCGCCTGCTCGACGGCGACGGCCTGACCGATCTGATGGGGCTCGGCGTCCTGGCACTGGTGCTGCTGGGCGCGGGCGCGCTGCTGAGCTCGGCGCTGCTGCTGTGGCTGCACGTCGTCGATGCGCGCTTCGCGCGGGACCTGCGCACCCGGCTGCTCGACAAGCTGTCGCGACTGCCGCTCGGGTGGTTCAGCGAACGAGGCTCGAGCGGGGTCAAGAGCCTGGTCTCCGACGACACACTGGCACTGCACTACCTGGTCACGCACGCGATCGGTGATGCCGTACGAGCCGCCGTGGCGCCGATCGTGGTGCTGGTCTACCTGTTCGCGGTCGACTGGCGGCTGGCGTTGGTGCTGCTGGTGCCGATCCTCGTCTACGTGGTGCTGATGTACGTGATGGTGATTCAGTCGGGCGCCAAGATCGGCGCCTCGCAGCGGTGGGCTGAGCGGATGGGAGTGGCGGCCGGAAGCTACCTCGAGGGTCAGCCGGTGGTGCGCACCTTCGGCGGTGCGGCGGCCTCGGCGTTCACGAAGCGCCTCGAGGGCTACCTCGCGTTCCTCCGTGACTGGCAGCGGCCGTTCACGAGCAAGAAGACCGCGATGGATCTGGTGACGCGCCCCTCGACCTTCGGCTGGCTGATCGCCGCGGTCGGCACCTGGCGGGTGATCGGCGGTGGGCTCGAGGTGGTGGATCTGCTCGCGTTCCTGGTGCTGGGGACGAGCTTCGGCGGCCGCCTGCTTGGCATCGGATACGGGCTGTCCGGGATGCGCAGCGGGTTGCAGGCCGCCCGCCGCGTCGGTGCCGCGCTCGACGCCGACGAGCTGACGACCACCGACGACGCCGCCGCCCGGGCCACAGCCGGCACGGTCGAGCTCGATCGCGTCACGTTCGGCTATCACCCGAGCACGCCGGTGCTCCGCGACGTCAGTGCCGTGCTGCGACCGGGAACCGTGACGGCGTTGGTCGGCCCCTCCGGTTCGGGCAAGTCGACGCTCGCCGCGCTCGTCGCGCGGTTCCACGACGTCGACAGCGGAGCCATCCGGATCGGCGGCGACGACGTCCGTTCGCTCGAGGGTGATGAGCTGTACCAACGGGTCGGCTTCGTGCTGCAGGACGTGGCACTCGTGCGCGGGACCGTGGCGGAGAACATCGCACTCGCCCGCCCCGAAGCCACACGGGCCGCGGTCGAAGCGGCCGCGCGAGACGCTCAGATCCATGACCGGATCACCCGGATGCCCGCGGCATACGACACCGTGCTCGGTGAGGACGTGGTGCTCTCCGGCGGCGAGCGCCAGCGGCTGACGATCGCCCGCGCGATCCTGGCAGACACCCCGGTCCTCGTGCTCGACGAGGCCACGGCGTTCGCCGACCCCGAGTCGGAGTATCTGGTGCAGCGCGCCCTGGACCGGTTGGCGCGCGACCGCACGGTGCTGGTGATCGCGCACCGGCTGCACACGATCACCGGGGCGGACGCGATCCTCGTGCTCGACGGCGGCGTCGTGGTCGAATCGGGCACGCACACCGAGTTGCTCGCTCACCATGGCCGCTACCGACAGCTCTGGGAAGCGGCAGGCGTGGAGGTCGTCCGATGATCCGCACGCTGCTCTCACTGGTGCCGGTCTCCGAACGCGGTCGGGTGCGCACGTACGTGGTGCTCACGCTGGTCTCGGTGCTGCTGCGCGCAGCGGCGGCCGTGCTGCTGGTTCCGCTGATCGCGGCACTGGTCAGCCCCGCACCGGCCGACGCGTGGCGCTGGCTCGGTGCCCTCACCGCCGTGACCGTGGCCGGCTGGCTCGTGGACGCGGCTGCCGCTCGGCGTGCCTTCGACATCGGCTTCGAGGTGCTCGAGAGCACCCAGCACAAGGTTGCCGACCGCCTCACCCGGATCCGGATGGCGTGGTTCGGTGCCGAGAACACCGCCGACGCCCGCTACGCGATCGCCACGACCGGACCCGACCTGATCGGGCTGATCGTCAACCTCGTGACACCGTTCGTCAGCGCGGTGCTGCTGCCTGCGGCGATCGCGCTCGGTCTGATGTGGGTCTCACCCCTGCTCGCGGTGGCCGCGCTGGCGGCGGTGCCGCTGATGCTGGGCGCGGTCTGGTTCGCGGGTCGCGCCACCCGGCATGCCGACGCCGCGGCCGCAGCGGCGAACACCGAGCTCACCGAGCGACTCGTGGAGTTCGGGCGCACGCAGGAGGTGCTGCGCGCGAGCCGCCGCGCCACGCCCGCCCGCAGCCAGGTGGCGCAGGCGCTCGCCGGTCAGCACGCCGCCACGCTGCGTCTGGTGCTGCTGCAGGCGCCGGGCCAGCTGGTCTTCTCGCTCGCCAGTCAGATCGCCCTCATCGCGCTGGCCGGCACGACGGCGTGGCTCACGATCCGGGGTGATCTCGACCTGGGAGCGGCGATCGGTCTCGTGGTGGTCGTGGTGCGGTTCCTGGAGCCGATGACCACGATCGCGCAGCTGGCGCCCGCGCTGGAGAGCACGCGCCTGGCGCTGGTGAAGATCCGAGCGGTTCTCGATGCTCCCGAGGCGCCGGCTGGTCGAGACGCCGAACCCGTGGGGTCGGCTCCGCGCATCGAGCTGCGTGGCATCGAGGTGCGGCACGGCGACGCGCCTCCGGTGATCTCCGGCCTGGACCTGGTGCTCGAGCCGGGCTCCACGACCGCCGTGGTGGGTCCGTCGGGATCCGGCAAGACCACGCTGCTCACCATGATCGCCGGGCTGCTGCAGCCCACCGGTGGTCAGGTGCTGCTCGACGGCCGCGACGCGAGCGCGCTCACCGTCGGGACGCACCGGGACGCCGTGAGCATGGTGTTCCAGCACCCGTTCCTGTTCGAGGGCACGATCCGCGAGAACGTCCTGGTGGGAGCTCCGAGCGCCGGGCACGACGCAGTCGCAGCCGCGACCGAGCTCGCCCGGGTCGACGAGATCACGCAACGCCTCCCCGAGGGCCGGGACTCCGCCGTCGGCGAGGCCGGAGGGCGCCTCTCGGGCGGCGCGAGGCAGCGGGTGAGCATCGCACGCGCCCTGCTCAAGCCGGCACCGATCCTGTTGGTCGACGAGGCCACGAGCGCGCTGGACCCCGAGAACGAGCGTGCCGTGGTCGATGCGCTCACACGCGACCCGCTCCCCCGTACGCGCGTGATCGTGGCGCACCGGCTCACGAGCATCGAGGCGGCCGACCGGGTGCTGTTCTTCGAGGACGGACGCATCGTCGAGGACGGCACGCCCGCCGAGCTCCGTGCTGCGGGCGGCAGGTTCGCAGCGTTCACCGAGCACCAGCAGCGCGGCGCGCGGTGGCGGCTGCGCGCGGAGGTCTGAGGACTACTGCTGCACGTACGTGACGAGCTGATCGCGCTCGTCCTGAAGCTCGTCGAGGCGGTTCTTGACCACGTCTCCGATCGAGACGATCGCGTGCAGGTGCCCCTCGACGACCACCGGGAGGTGCCGCACCCGCAGGTCGGTCATCCTCCGTGCGAGTGCCTCCAGCTCGTCCTCGGGCTCGCAGGTCTCGACCTCGGCAGTCATGATCTCGGCGACGGTGCGCTCCAGCACAGCGGCCCCGTCGCTGTGGAGGCGACGCACCACGTCACGCTCGGACACGATGCCCACCACGGTCTCGCCACCATCGGGTGAGACCACCAGGGCACCGATCTTGTGCTCGGCCAACTGCGCGACCAGGTCGGCGACCCCCGTGTCCGGAGCCACCGTGACCACGTCCGCGCCCTTGCGTCGGATCACTTCGGCAATACGCATACTCCACGGTAGGCCACGGGTCGCACACGCGTCCCGAGATCGGCACGGGCGGTTGCAGAAGTGTGCATCTGGGCCGGTTCCACCACGGCCCACGCACCCGAACGTGGCAGAACTGGCCACCCGGGCAGCTTCCCCAACGGCACGCTCAGGCGCGGAAATGGTCCCAGCCGAGCCCCTGCACGGGTGGCGCGCCGTCGTCGACCGTGACACGCGTGCCCGCCAGCACCCGCCCGATGGAGCGGTACCCGCCCGGGAGGTCGGTACCCGGTGGGAACGTCGCCAGCAACCCGTGGTCCTCGCCGCCGGTGAGTGCCAACGTGAGCGGGTCGAGATCGAGCGCAGCCGCAGCGGCGGCCACGACGTCGTCCACCAGCGTGGTGCTGTCCAGGTCGATCGCGACGCCTGAGGCGGCGGCGATCCGACCGGCGTCGCGCAGCAGCCCGTCGGACACATCGAGCAACGAGGTCGCCCCGGCGCCGGCGGCGGCCGAGCCGTCGGCGAGCGGCGGGTCGGGCCGCAAGAACGCAGCGACCGCATCGTTCGCCTCCGCCGTGCGGTCGGCCTCGAGCGCCGCGTAACCGGTCGCTGCCCAGCCGAGTCGGCCGGAATGGGCGACCACGTCGCCGGGGCGGGCGCCGCTGCGCAGGACAGGCTCGCGGCCGCCCAGGTCGCCGAATGCGGTCACCGCGACCATCAGCCGCTCCCCCGCCGACAGGTCGCCGCCCACCACCCCGATGCGCTCACCACAGCCCGCAGCGAGTCCTGCAGCGAACCCGAGCACCCAGTCGACCTCGGTGTCCGGCGGCAGCACCAGCCCCACCACGAGCCCGGTGGGCGTGCCTCCCATCGCCGCGACGTCGGCGAGGTTCTGCGCCGCAGCACGGTGCCCGACGTCCTCGGCCGAGCCCCAGTGGCGGCGGAAATGGTGGTCCTCGACCAGCAGATCGGTGGTGACGACCACGCGACCATCGGGGGCGGCGATCACGGCGGCGTCATCGCCCGGACCAACCTGCGTGGCGGCGCCGAACGGCAGCAGCGGTGCGAACCGGGCGATCAGCTCGGTTTCGTCGAGGTCACTGACCCGCTGACCCGACGCGCCGCCCACCTGGCACACTGTAGGCGACAGAATGCCTGGTCAACGACGTGGAGGTCCCTTCGTGCGCATCCTTCTCAGCGGCGGCACCGGGCTGATCGGCACCGCGCTCCGCGAGGCCGCCGAGCGTGAGGGCCACGAGACCGGGCTGCTCGTGCGCGCCGAACCCACCGGACCGCGGGAGTGGCGCTGGGACCCGAGCACGGGGCAGGTGCCAGGCGCGGCGATCGACTGGGCCGAAGCCGTCGTCAATCTCTCGGGCGCCCCGATCGGACGGCTCCCCTGGACGAAGGCGTACCGGCACGAGCTCGTGCACAGTCGGGTCGACCCGACCCACGCGCTCGTCGAGGCGATCCGTGCGGCGGACGAGCCGCCGTCGGTCCTGGTCAACGGGTCGGCGGTCGGGTTCTACGGGGACCGGCCGGGTGAGCGGCTCGACGAGACCTCGGGTCCAGGTCGGGGGTTCCTGTCCTACCTCACCCGCCGCTGGGAAGCCGAGGCACGCGAAGCCTCAGGCGTCACCCGTGTGGTCACGATCCGCACCGGGCTGGTCCTGTCCGACGGTGGTGCGCTCGCACCCTTGATGCTCGCCACCCGCCTCGGGGCCGGGGCGCGGATCGGACCGGGCACACAGGTATGGCCGTGGATCGCGCTGGCCGACGAGGTGGGCGGCATCCTGCACGCGCTCACCCACGACGACGTGTCAGGGCCGGTCAACCTCGTGGCCCCGGCCCGCAGCACCAGCGAGGACGTCACCCGCGCGCTCGCCGACGCGATGGACCGACCGCACCTGTTCGCACTTCCCTCCGGTCTCTTGCGACTCCCGCTCGGACCCACGGCGGACGAGGTACTGCTGCTGAGTCAGCACATCGAGCCCCGCGCGTTGCAGACCTCGGGGTACGAGTTCGCCGTCACCGACCTCGACGACGCGCTCGAGCGCGCCCTGCGCGGCGAGCCTGCGAATGCTGCGCCCTCGGCTGCGGCGAAGCCTCGAGCAGCTGCTCCCACTGCCACCAGGTACGAGGACCGCACGGTGGCCGAGCTGCGGCAGCGCGCCAAGGAGCTCGGCCTGACCGGATACTCCACCAAGAAGAAGGCGGAGCTGATCGAGATGCTGAGAAACCACTGAACGGGGATCCGGGCGTCGACGACGGTCGCCCCGAGACCGAGAATCAGCGGCTCGACCGCAACTGGGCGGAGATCCTGCAGGAGCTCCGCGTCACGCTCACGGGCACACAGATCGTCACCGGCTTCCTGCTCGCGGTGGCGTTCCAGCAGCGCTTCGAGGATCTCGACGGTTATCAGCTGGGCGTCTATCTCGTGCTGGTGGCACTCGCCGCGCTCGCCACCGCTACCGGCCTCGCTCCGGTGGTGCTGCACCGGGTGCTGTTCCGCCAGCTACGCAAGGCACGGGTGGTGCAGCTCGGCAACCGCTACCTGCTCACCACGACCCTCCTCGTGGCCGCGCTGGCCGTGGGCGTCAGCCACCTGATCTTCGACTTCGTGGTGGGGCGCGGCGCGGGGATCGCCGCAGCCGTGGGCGCCCTCGTAGCCGTGCTCGCGCTCTGGGTGCTCCCGTTGCTGAGGCGCGAGAGTCACCGCGACTGACCTACGCTTCGGAGCATGGCTGGATCGCGGTGGCAGGCGTGCAGGATCGCGGGAGCCGTGGGGGTGCTGGCCGCCGCGTCGGCCTGCTCAACCGCCGTAGCGGTCGACCCCGCGCCGAGCGCCAGCGAGCCGGTGTGTGCCGTGCTGCTGCTCGACCTGCCGAACGAGCTCGGCGGGCAGGAACGGCGCTCGACCACGAGCCAGGCATCACGCGCCTGGGGCGACCCGGCGATCGTGCTCCGCTGCGGCGTGACACCGCTGCCGCCGACCACCGACGGGTGCGTCACCGTCGCCGCCGAGGGCGGCAGCGAGGTGGACTGGGTCGTCACCGAGGACGCGGAGAACGCGACCTTCACCACCTACGGGCGCGTCCCCGCCGTCGAGGTCACGATCCCGGCCGACTACGCCGGGGACCAGACGATCATGACCGAGCTGAGCGCCGTCGTCGTCGACCTCCCGCAGGACGGCGACCGCGAGTGCCTGTGATCAGCGCAACCCGACCAGGCGCTCGCGCGCGAGCTCGATCAGCTCGGTGATGAGGTCGGTGTAGCTCAGACCCTCGGCCTGCCACAGCATCGGGTACATCGAGAACGGCGTGAACCCGGGCATGGTGTTGATCTCGTTGACGAGCACGTCGCCGTCGTCCGTGTAGAAGAAGTCGACCCGGCCCAGGCCCTCGCAGTCCAGTGCGTCGAAGGTGGTCGCGGCGAGCTGCTGCATGCGGCGCACGATCTCCGGGGGCACGTCGGCCGGGATGCGGATGTCGAGGTGCGCGGCGTCGAAGTACTTGGCCTCGTAGTCGTAGAAAGCGTGCTCGCTGCCGACCACGATCTCGCCGACACCGCTGGTGCGCGGCGGGTCGTCGCCGCGCCCCTGCAGCACCGCGCACTCGATCTCCCGTCCGGCGATGCCGGCCTCGACCAGCACCTTGGGGTCATGCTGCTGGGCCTGCTCGACGGCGGTGGCCAGGTCCGCGAGATCGTCCACACGGGTGATGCCCATGGAGGAGCCTGCCCGGGCGGGCTTGACGAAGACCGGCAGGCCGAGCCGCTCGACGGCGGTGCTCACCTGTTGGCGCTGCGTGCGCCACTGGCGTGGCGTGATGGTCACGCTGGGGCCGATCGGGATGCCGGCGCCCGCGAGCACGACCTTCATGTAGTGCTTGTCCATGCCCGCGGCCGAGGCGAGCACGCCCGAGCCCACGTAGCGGATCCCCGCGAGCTCGAGCATGCCCTGGATCGTGCCGTCCTCGCCGAACGGCCCGTGC
>NZ_JBMDXJ010000343.1:0-14820 GCF_048594945.1 Pseudactinotalea sp.
GCGACGATCCGCATCGACTGGCTGACGGAGATCACCGGCAGGCCGGTCTGCTTGGCCGCCCGCTCGGCGGTGCGGTGGCGGGTTCCGGACTCGCTGGTCTCGATCGCGGCATCGGGCAACAGCTGGACCGCTGCTCGCAGGATCCTGGTCGCCTTGCTGTCGAGGACGATGGCGCCATCCATCTTCGCCAGCTCGCGCAGCCTGGTCGAGGAGAACTCGACGTCCAGCTCGAAGCCGCCGGTGCAGATCTCCTCGACGACGTCGTCGTACCCCAGCACGATCAGCGCACCGGTGCGGCCGCGCAGGATGCGTTCGAGGCCGTCCCGCAGCTCGGTTCCTGGCGCGACCCAGCCGAGGATCTCGCGCAACGACGGCGTGGACAAACTCGGTACTCCCCGCACATTGGTGGACCTGGACTGCTGGGAAGTCTAGGCGGGCATCCGCGCGGATCCCTCCCACTCGAGGATGACTTCGGGTCAGAAGTTGACCTTCTCCCAGGGAAGCGCGCGCAACTCATCCATCTTGCCAGCGAGCCAGAGCCCGATCGTTCGCGCGACGTCGTCAGGGCTACCCACGTCCATGGCGAAGTGCCGATCGGCTGACCCTGCGCGCAGCTCGACCACGTAGGTGTCCGCGCTTCGCGCGCTCTGCATGTAGAGCTGGTCGCCGACCTCGACGATGAGGTGGTCGTTGACCCGCATCCTGTGCGCCAGGACCGTGACCATGGCAGCGCTGACGAGGGGATAGTTGCGATCGGACGACGACTCGACGAGCGCAGTCGCGGCCTGTCGGGGGTCGATCACCATCATGTTCTGCGGGTCGTACACGCCGAAACCGGCGTCGATCGCTGCCTCGATCACCGCGTCGCGGGCACGTTGCACCTGCGAGAACGGTGCCGGGACGTGCACCACGTCGCCCTCCGCCTGCAGCGGGTGGATCGACAGGAAGGAGAGCTCGTCGTCGGGGGAGTTGCGCGCGGTGATCGCCGCAGCGATCCCCGCTGCCACGGCGTCGGGTGCCTTCCCGACCTGAGCGTCCACGTGCGCTTCGACGCTTGCGTGGTCGGTGCACGCGTCCGCAGGGACCACGTAGAGGTCATAACTCATGGGGACAGGATGCCAGTCCTGTCAGACGTCGAGAGCAGGCGTCAGGGTCTCGAGGCCCCGAGCGCAGCCTCGACGGCGGAGCGCAGGTCGGGTGCTTGCGTCACCGACATCCCGGCGGCTGGGCCGCCGATGAGGTCCGAGCCTGCCGGGACGATCGCGTAGGTGAAGCCCAGGCGGCGTGCCTCGGCGAGCCGCCGAGCCGTGCCGACCACCGGTCGCAGCTCGCCGGCGAGTCCGATCTCTCCGACCGCGACGAGACCGTTGCCGAGCGGCTCGTCACGGCGCGAGCTGACGACGGCGAGCGCGATCGCGAGGTCGACCGCAGGTTCCTGCGCACGTGAGCCGCCGACCGTGGAGACGTAGGTGTCGTGACCGCTGGCGTCGAGGCCGAGGCGGGCCGACAGCACCGCGAGCGCCATCGCCACGCGGGAGGAGTCCATCCCGTGGGTGGCGCGGCGAGGCTGCGGCGCGGACGTCTTCGCGAGCAGCGCCTGCACCTCGATCGGCATCGGGCGGCGGCCATCGAGAGTGACAGTCACGCAGCTGCCGGCGACCGGCTCCCGGCCGCCGGACAGGAACAGGCCGGAGGGGTCCGGGAGGCCGTGGATGCCGCGCTCGTCGAGCGAGAAGCAGCCCACCTCGTCGACCGAGCCGAACCGGTTCTTCACCGCCCGCACCATCCGCAGCTGTGCGTGCTTGTCGCCCTCGAACTGGCACACGACGTCGACCAGGTGCTCGAGCACGCGCGGGCCGGCGATCGCGCCATCCTTGGTCACGTGGCCCACCAGCACGACCGGCAGAGCGGTTCGCTTGGCCACCGAGATCAGCGCGGACGCGACCTCCCGCACCTGGGAGACGCCGCCGGCGGAGCCGTCGACCTGCGCCGAGGCGATCGTCTGCACCGAGTCGACCACGAGCAGGTCCGGCTGCTGTGCCTCGATGTGCCCCAGCACCTGTCCCAGATCGGTCTCCGCCGCGAGTAGCAGCCCTGGCCGGAGGGCGTCGATCCGTTCAGCCCGCAGCCTGACCTGGGCCGCGCTCTCCTCGCCGGTGACGTACAAGACCTTCGCTCCGCCGTCGGCGGCTCGGGCGGCGACATCGAGAAGCAGGGTCGACTTGCCCACGCCGGGTTCGCCGGCGAGAAGCACGACCGCACCCGGCACGATGCCGCCGCCGAGGACGCGGTCGAACTCGCCCACGCCGGTGGGGCGGTACGCGGCCGCCTGGGCATCGACGTCGGCGATCGCCTGGGCAGCGGCACCGGGCCGCGTGGCGGCCGTGCGCGGGCCGGTGGGCTCGGCCCCGGCCTCCACCAGCGTGCCCCACGCCTGGCACTCCCCGCACCGCCCCACCCACTTCGTGGCGGTCCAGCCGCACTCGGAGCAGACGAACCCGGGTTTCGCGGTCTTCGCGGCGGTCTTGGCACTCACCCCGCGAACCTACCCGCCACCCCCGACACCCCGGCTTTCAACGCTGATCCGGCGCGGGCAGGGTTTCAACGCTGATCCGGCGCACACGGCAGTTCCGGCGGCCTGCCCGAACAGCGTTGAGAGTGTTGCGATGCCGGAACAGCGTTGAAAGTGGGCGGGTGAGGTTACTCGGCGAGCCAGGCGGCGAAGGCGTCGAAGGAGTAGGGGCGGCCGAGGAAGTCGGCGACGAGGTCAGCGGCGTCCTTCTGGCCGCCGGGCGCGAGCACGAGGTCGCGGTAGCGGCTGGCTACGTCGGGGTCGAACATGTTCTCGCGGTCGAACGCGGAGAACATGTCCTTGGCGATCACGAGCGACCACATGTACGTGTAGTAGCCGGAGGAGTAGCCGTCGAGGTGCCCGAACGAGGCGCACATGTGGGTGCCGTCGATGAACGGGAACAGCGAGTACGCGTTCTGCAGCTCCTTGGTGCGCGCGGTGATGTCGGGCGTCTGCTCGGCGTGCAGGTAGTAGGAGAGCGCGGCGTAGAACATCTGCGTGCGGGCGCCCGAGCCCTTGTCGAACTCCTCGGCGGTCCGCATGCGTGCCACCAGGTCCGCGGGGATCGGCTCGCCTGCGGCATTGGTCGCGAACGACTGCAGCACGTCGACGTCCCACGCCCACTCCTCGAGCAGCTGGCTCGGCGCCTCCACGAAGTCCCACTCGGTGGCCACGCCCGAGAATCGGGCGTACCGGCCGCGCCCCGCAAGCACGTGGTGCACGAGGTGACCGAACTCGTGGAACAGGGTCACGACGTCGTCGTGCTCGATCAGTCCCGTGCCCACGTTGCAGCCCAGCACGCCCTCGGCGAGCTGGCGCCCCGCGATCCCAGGCTGCAGGTCGAACTGCGCGGCGTGCTTGTACTTGCCTTCGCGCGGGTGCAGGTCGAGGTAGATCCGGCCGATCCGCTCCCCGGTCTCGACCAGGTGCACGTCGTAGGAGTCGACGTCCTCGTGCCACAGCACGGCGTCGGTCGCGGGCCGGTACTCCACACCCAGCAGTCGCCCGGTGACGGCCAGCAGCCCGTCGCGCACGCGCGCGAAGTCGAAGTAGGTGCGCACCTGCTGCGCGTCCACGTCGAACTGCTCCTTGCGGATCTTCTCCGTGTAGTAGGCGGCGTCGGCGCGGTCGATGACCTCGGCGCCCGGCCGGTCCGCTCGCAGCCGCTCCAGCAGCGCCGCGACCTCGCGCTGCCCGCTCTCGAGCGAGGCCGCCGCGATCTGGTCGATGAACTCGGCGACGGCGGCGCCCGAGCCGATCATCTTGACCTCGGTGTCGTAGTCGGGCCAGTCGGCATAGCCCACGAGCGCGGCGTACTCGCGGCGCAGGGCGAGCAGCTCCTGCAGCACGGTGTCGTTGGCCGGCCACGCCCGCGAGAGGTAGGTCATCGACAGCCGGCGGCGGCTCTCGGCATCATCCGCGAACATCATGAACGGGACGTAGTCGGGGTAATCGGTCGTGATCTCGGCAAGCCCGTCCTCGCCGGCGGGGTGGGCGTCGATCCAGTCCTGCGGCAGGCCGGCGAAGCGGTCCGGCGTGACCCGGATCGATCGCACGTCCTCCCGGATGTTCTTGCCGAACTCCTGGCTGAGCTGGACCATCCGTTCGGAGATCTCGGTGAGGCGGGTGCGGGTGGTGTCGTCGCCGTCCACACCGGAGCGCCTGAAGTCGCGTAGCACGCGGGTGAGCAGTCGTGCGGCCAGCGGGTCCGTGGCCGCGAGCGCGTCGGCGTCGAGCGCGTCGAACACCTCGAACAGGTCGCGGTCCAGCGAGAGCTCGGTGCGGAGCCGCTCGACCTCCTGCACGGCATCGTCGCCGCGGGATCGGGCTGCCTCGTCCGGGTGCAGCTCGGACAACGTGTGCGCCGGGGCCGCCAGGTTGGTGAGCGTCAGCTCGAGATCGTTCCAGCGGTCCACGGCCTCGGCCGGATCGGTGGGCCGGTCGGCCTTGAGGGCGGCGATCTGCTCGCGCGCCTGCGCGAGCAGTGTGGTGGTGCGCTCAGCGAGCCAATCGGCCGTGGCCTCGGGCTCGGGCAGGGACAGCGGGGCGGGTCCAGATGTCACGTCGGTCACGTCGGCAGCCTATGCGTGACTACCCTTGCTCGCGTGACCGCGCCCGATCCCGTCGACCCGCCCGAGCAGGGCGGGCGTCGCTCTCGCCGCGCTCGTGAGGGGTCCGACGGCGCAGCGACCGCAGGTCTGTCCCCTCGCCGTCGGCTGGTGCTGATCGCAGTCGCGGTCGCGGTGCTCGTGGCGGTGGCGGTGACGCTGCTGCTGACGCAGCAACGGGACCAGGCGGAACCTGGCAGCATCGAGACGATCACCGTGGTGCTCCCGCCGCCCACGCCCGAGGAGGACCCGATCGAGCGGGACACCTCCACGGCGCTGCTCGAGGCGCTGCCGGGCTCCGTGCTCCAGTACGCGGTCAGCGAGCAGAGCGAGGCGGAGACCATGCTCGAGCTCGACGCTCTCGAGGGCTGGCGGCTGACCTACTCGGGCGGCGCGGACGAGATCGTGCTCCAGGTCGGGCAGTGGCCCACGGCCGAGGAAGCCACCGACGCGGCGACCGCGCTGCTGGGCGAGGTGCCGGAGGAAGCCATGACGGAGCGCGGCGACGTGGCGGTCGCTGACGAGGTCGTGGGAACCATGACCACGATCGTCGACGCGCCCGATGCCACCACCGAGCGGACGATCTGGACCAACAGCACCGTGGTGTTCGTCGTCGAGGGTCCACGCGACGCGACACGCCCCTTCTACGACGCGTACCCGTTCTGAGCAGGAGGACCCGTTGACCGAGCAGCCACGCGTCGCCCTCGTGGGCACCGGAGTCATGGGTGAGGCCGTGCTCGGCTCGCTCGTCGCGGCGGTCGGTGCCGCGCGGGTCACGGTCACTGACGGTCGCCCCGAGCACGGTCGCGCCGTCGCCGAGCGGCACGGGGTGGCGTGGGCCGACGACAACGCCTCCGCCGCCGGCGGTGCCGACGTGGTGGTGCTCGCGGTCAAGCCCAAGGACGTCGCAGCCGTGTGCGCCGACCTCGCCGAGGCTCTCGGGGAGGGTCGCCTCGTGGTCAGCGTCGCCGCGGGGATGACGACGGCGTATCTCGCCGAGCGTCTGCCCGCCGGCACCCGGGTGGTGAGGGTGATGCCGAACACGCCCGCCACGATCGGGCGCGGTATCGCGGCGCTGAGCGGCGGCGGTGCGTCCGTCCCTGCGGACCTGGACCTTGTGGGTGGGCTGCTCGCAGGCACCGGGGAGACCGTGCAGGTGCCGGAGTCGCAGCAGGACGTGGTGACCGCGGTGTCCGGCTCAGGGCCCGCCTACGTGTTCTATCTGATCGAGGCGATGCGCGACGCAGGCGTGGCCGGTGGCCTCGACGCCGAGCTCGCGCTCCAGCTCGCCCGGCACACCGTGGCCGGTGCCGCCGAGCTCGCGCTGGCCTCCGACGACGACCCCACGGTGCTCCGGGAACGCGTCACCTCACCCGGCGGCACGACGCTCGCCGCGATCACCGAGCTGGATCGGCTCGAGGTGCGGGACGCCGTCGGCAGTGCGGTGCGGAAGGCCTGGGAGCGAGCAGCCGAGCTCGGCGCGTCCTGACCCCCACCCCAGCTTTCAACGACATTTCTACCCCCTGGGCAGGAGGGGGCAGGAATGCCCCCGGACGCCGGGGGTAGAAATGTCGTTGAAAGCTGGGTTCAGGGACGACTGGCGAACTTCTCCAAGGCGGCGGTGTCGCCGGAGAGGATGAGGGTGTCCTCGGCGTCGATGCGGGTCTCCTGGTTGGCGTACTCGAACGGCTTCCCGGGTGCCTTCACGCCCACGACCATGATCCCGTAGCGCGAACGCAGGTGCAGGTCGCCCACCGTGTACCCCCACGTCTCCTTCGGCGGCCGCATCTTGACGATCGTGAAGCCGTCCTCGAGCTCGATGAAGTCGAGCATGCGGCCCGAGACCAGGTGCGCCACGCGGGTGCCGGCGTCCCACTCCGGGTACACCACGTGGTGCGCGCCGATCCGCTGCAGGATCCGACCGTGCTCGGCGGAGATCGCCTTCGCCCAGATCAGCGGCGTGCCGAGGTCCACCAGGTTGCCCGTGATCAGCACACTCGCCTCGATCGAGGTGCCCACGCCCACCACGGCGACCGGGAAGTCCCTCGCGCCGACCTGGATCAGCGCTTCCGGGTTGGAGGCGTCGGCCTCGACGAGCGGCAGCCGATCCGACCACTGCTGGATCAGCTCGGCATCCTTCTCCACACCGAGGACGTCGCGGCCGAGCTTGTCGAGCGTCAGCGCGATCGCGGCACCGAAACGCCCGAGTCCGATCACGAGCACGCCGGAGTCGGCGCTCGGCGCGGGGCCGGGCGGGGTGTTGCCGCGGGGGCGGTCGTCAGCCAATGATCGGCCTTTCCTCAGGCAGTCGGATCACGCGGCGCCGGTTGCGCAGCGCGAGCGCGGCCGCGAGCGTCATTGTGCCCGTGCGGCCGGCGAACATCAGGGCGATCAGCACGTACTTGGCCGAGTCGGGCAGCGTCGGCGTGATGCCGGTGCTCAGGCCGCACGTGGCGAACGCGGAGATCACCTCGAACAGGATGACGTCGAGGTGGAGGTCGGTGAGCACCAGCAGCGCGAGGGCCGCGAGGCCCACGAAGGTCGCCCCGATGAAGGCGACGGCGATCGCCAGACGCACCACTCCGGCGTCGACCCGGCGGCCGAAGGCCTCGATGTCGCGGTCGCCTCGGGCCTCGGCCACGATCGCGAGGAGCATGACGGCGAAGGTGGTCACCTTGATCCCGCCGCCCGTGGACGCCGAGCCGCCGCCGATGAACATCAGCGCGTCCTGCATGAACCAGGTGGCCTCGCTCATGTCCGCGATGTCCACGGTGGAGAATCCCGACGAACGCGGCGTCATACCTGCCGTCATCGCGGCCAGCAGCCGGCCGTGGAACGGGAGGCCGCCGAACGTCGCGCTGTTGTTCCACTCGAACGCGCCGATCAGGACCGCGCCGAGTACCCAGAGCCCGAGGCTCGTGGCGATCGTGAGCTTCGCGTGCAGCGACCACCGGCGCGGGTTCCGCCAGTGCCCGGCGACCGACATGATCACGGGGAACCCGACGGCACCCACGAACGTGCCCACGATGATCGGCAGGCACATCCACCAGTCCGAGACGTACTGCTGCAGACCGCCGTCGAGGATCATGATGCCGGCGTTGTTGAACACCGACACCGCCATGAACCAGCCCTGCCACAGCGCCTCGCCCAGCCCCAGCCCCTCGGCCAGGAACCTCGGTACGAAGATCAGCGACAGGCCGAGCGTCAGCGTGAGGTTGGTCGCGATGACTGCGCGCACGAGCGAGCCGACCTCGCCGAGACGTGTCAGCTTGGTCTCCGCGGCGGCCAGCAGCTTGGTGGTCAGGCCCATCCGGCGGGAGACGGCGAGCCCGAGGATCGAGGCGAGCGTCATCACGCCGAGCCCGCCGACCACCATCCCGAACATGATCACCACGTGGCCGAACTCCGACCAGTACGAGGCCACGTCGGTGGTGACCAGGCCCGTGACGCACACCGCCGACGTCGCCATGAACAACGACTCGACGAACGGCGCGCGTTCACCCGAGGCGGTGGCGATCGGCAACGACAGCAGCGCGGTCTCGATCGCGATGACGCCGAGGAAGACGAGCAGCGTCAGTCGGGCGGGGGAGCGGCGGGCGACGGCGTCGATCGTGTCCCGCACGGCCGAGACGAACGCCGGTAGCTCACGCGCCACCTCGTCCCCTCTCTCGCCTGACTCACAGCGCCCGGATCTGCCGGGTGCGGGCCTCACTCTGCCACTCGCCGGTGCCACGGCGCAGGAGGCTGGGCTCGCGGGTAGCGTGGGCGGCATGTCGGCAGACGAACGCGCGGCGCTGCTGTGGACCCCGGAGCTCCTCGGCTACGACTTCGGCCCCGGCCACCCCATGTCGCCGCTGCGGCTGCGGCTCACGATCGAGCTGATCGAGGCGTTCGGGCTGCTGGAGGCGGTGGCCGTGTGCGCTCCCGAGCCGGCCGATGACGAACTGCTGCGGCTCGTCCACGAGCAGGAGTACATCGATCACGTCCGCGCCGAGGACGCCGGCGGGCCACCGTATGCGTGGGGGATCGGCGGCACCGACAACCCGGTGTTCACTGACATGCACGAGGCGAGCGCACGGATCGTGGGTGGCACGGTCGAGGCGGTGCGCTCGGTGTGGCGCGGGGAGCGGAAGCGGGCTGTCAACCCGGCGGGCGGGATGCACCACGCGATGGCGCGGGCGGCGGCCGGGTTCTGCATCTACAACGACGTGGCGGTCGGGATCGCCGACGCCCTCGCCGAGGGTGCCGAGCGGGTGCTGTACGTGGACGTGGACGCCCACCACGGCGATGGTGTGGAGCGCGCCTTCTGGGACGACGAGCGGGTGCTCACGGTCTCGATCCACCAGAGCGGTCAGAGCCTGTTTCCCGGGACCGGCTACCCGCAGGACATCGGGGGGCCATCCGCGCGCGGCTCTGCGGTGAACGTGCCGCTGCCACCCCGAACCTCGGACGCGGCGTGGTTGCGGGTGATCGAGGCGATCGTCGAGCCGTTGGCGCAGGAGTGGCGGCCGCAGCTGATCGTCAGCCAGCACGGCGCCGACGCCCACGGGCGCGACCCGATCACCGACCTCGACATCTCCATCGACGCCCAGCGAGCCGCGGCCCTGATGATCGAGGGCCTCGCCGAGCGCTACGCCGACGGTCGTTGGGTGGCCACCGGTGGCGGCGGCTACGACCTCGTCAGCACGGTCCCGCGGGCGTGGACCCACCTGGTCGCCGTGGTGGCGGGACGCCCGATCGACCCCGAGGACGCGACCCCGCCCGCCTGGCGTGCGCTCGTCCAACGCCTGCTCGGCCGCGATGGTCCGGCTTCCATGACCGAGGGCCGGCCCGGCACCTTCCGGTCCTGGGAACAGGGGTACGACCCTGACGATCCGGTGGACCGAGCCATCCTCGCGACCCGGCGTGCGGTGTTCCCTGAGCACGGCATCGATCCGCTCGTCCGGTAAGGTCGTCGGCAGGCGAGATCAGCGCCGAACGCCAAGACGGTGGGCCGTTGGCTACCCGTTCGGCGGCCGTAGGCCCTAGAGTTCTGGTCACGTCGGGGACAGCACGAGGCACGCGGACGCGTGCCGTGGGAGGGAGTGGACGCATGGCAGAGCCGAGCGCGCCGCGGTTCCTCACCGTCGCCGAGGTCGCCCAGCTGGCTCGGGTCTCCCGCATGACGGTGTACCGGATGGTGCACGCCGGCGATCTGCCGGCCATCCGCGTGGGCAAGTCCTTCCGCGTCCCGGAGGCTGCCGTGCAGGAGTTGCTCTCCGAGGGACTGCCGCTGCCGGAGTCTTCGGCGCAGGCTCGCTGAACACACCGGGAATCCCCAGGTAGACTGGGCCGCTGGTGGGCGGGCGTCTCGTCTGCGTCCGCCGTCCTAGTCATCTATGTCAGTGAGGTCCCCATGGGTTCCGTCATCAAGAAGCGCCGCAAGCGCATGGCGAAGAAGAAGCACCGCAAGCTGCTGCGCAAGACGCGTCACCAGCGTCGCAACAAGAAGTAGCCGCACGCACGGGGCTCCGCCCCCGTGTCCCCCGCTGAGGCCGGGCCCGTTCGGGTCCGGCCTTTCGCATGCGCTTCGGGTGGTCGGGGGACGCGGTGTCCCCTCCCGCAGCGGTCCGGGCTCGCGGTGAGTCTGGTCCCACGGATCCGCGCCGCCGGTGAGTCCGGTCCCACGGAGGCCTGTCAGGTGGGACCTGAGTCACCGCTCGCGTGCGGGAGGCCGCGATCGCGCTTGTTCGTGCGCGACGGATCGTGGACAGGTTCGCCGGGCTGTGTTCGCCCGCCATTCTCACCCCGCCAGCGCGTGGTCGCGATGGGTGACCATGCCCTTGGTCGTTGCACCGTTCTGGTTTCGCCGTGCTGAGGTGACCGCAGTTCTCGCTTGGTTTGCGGTGAATCCGATCATGACGCCGGAGTCCGCTGCCCAGGACTCCTTTGCGAGGCGGGCCATGCTGGGTGAGGAGCTGTGGCTCGCTGACCTTGCTCGCGACCATTCGATGAGACCGCTCAACGCGATCGGATCAGTCCTGCTCGGTGCCACCATCGTCGCGGCATGGCGCCGACGGAAGGTACCGACGGTTGCCGGAACTGCCGCCTCGATGGCCCTGACTCTGTACGGATGGCGCCGCCACGCGGCGATCTACGACTCCGAGCAGACGTGCGATGCGGGAACGTAGCTCGTGCAGGTTCGCAGTGTCGTGGACCAGCGACTCAACATGGGTTTAGGATTCTGCATATGCGTTCAGACCGCGTTGCGGACCTCTCGACCCGGGCGCGGGTGCGGGAGGCAGCGATCGCGCTGTTCGGTCGCGAAGGCTTCGGTGTCCCGCTTCGGACGATCGCCTCCGATGCCGGTATCACAGCGGGCCGGATCGTCCAGCTGTTCGACTCCAAGGACGGGCTGCAGCGCGCGTGCGATGAGCATGTGTTCGGCATGATCCGGGAGGGCAAGCGGGAATCGATGAGGCCTGGCTCTGGGACGAGTGTGTTCCTGGGGATGCTCGCCGATCTTGATGACCGGGTGCCATACATGGCCTACGCGGCGCGTAGCGTGCAGGCTGGCGGGCAGCATGCCCGCGAGTTCATCGATCACGTCGTCGACGACGCCGTGGCGTATGTCACCGAGTACGTTGCCGGCGGCGCGGTGCTGCCCAGCCGGGACGAGCGGGCACGGGTTCGCTATCTGGTGGAGTCCTCGCTCGGTCACCTGGCGTTGCGCTTGTCGCTGGATGCTCCGCGCAGCTCCGAGGAGCTGGCCGATTCGTTTCGCCGCTACGTCGGGGACGTGACGTTGCCGGCCCTGGAGCTGTACACCCAGGGCTTTCTGACTGATCGCCGGATGCTGGACGCCTATCTGTTGTACGTCGGGGATCCGCCGGGCCAGGACCAGGCCGAATCGGCCTGAGACCGCCGGAATCGCTTGACACCACTCGTACAGAAGGAATCACCCATGCCTGCATCAACCCAGGGCACCGCCGTGCCCGCGATCGACATCCACGACCTGCGCAAGAGCTACGGTTCGGCCACCGCTCTCGACGGCCTCGACCTGGTGGTCGAGCCGGGTGAGGTGCACGGCTTCCTCGGCCCCAACGGTGCCGGGAAGTCGACCACAATCCGCATCCTGCTCGGCCTGCTGCGTTCCGACGGCGGCACCGCCAGGGTCCTCGGTGCCGACCCGTGGGGCGACGCCGTCGGCCTGCACCGCCGGTTGGCCTACGTGCCCGGCGACGTCGAACTGTGGCCCAACCTCACCGGCGGCCAGGCGATCGACCTGCTGTCGCGGCTGCGCGGTGGTACTGACGTGAGCCGCCGGGACGAGCTGTGCCAGCGGTTCGATCTGGACCCGACCAAGAAGGGCCGCACCTACTCCAAGGGCAACCGGCAGAAGGTCGCGCTGATCGCCGCGTTGGCCAGCGATGTCGAGCTGCTACTGCTGGACGAGCCGACCGCCGGGCTGGACCCGCTCATGGAAGCGGTGTTCCAGGCGTGCATCCGTGAGGCCAAGGACGCCGGCCGCACGGTTCTGCTCTCCAGTCACATCCTGGCCCAGGTGGAGGTACTCGCCGACAAGATCTCGATCATCCGGCAGGGCCGGGTCGTCGAGACCGGCTCGCTGACCGAACTACGCCACCTGACCCGCACCTCCTTCACGATCGTCACCGACAGGCCGACCGACCGCCTCGCCGCCCTGCCCGGCGTGCACGACCTGCACGCGGATACCGGGCAGGTCAGGTTCGACGTCGACGGCGCCCACGTTGCCGCCGTCGTCCGCGAGCTCGGTTGCCTCGAGGTGCACTCGGTCGTCGCGCACCCGCCGACGCTGGAGCAGTTGCTGCTGCGCCACTACGGCGACGAGCTCGCCCGCCACAGCGGCGAGGCAGCCTGATGAGCACAGCCACCGCAACCCCCAGCACCACCTCGTCCACGGCCGGCGACCGTGGCAGTGCCCTGACCGGAACCGGGACGCTGCTGTGGTTCATGCTGCGCCGCGACCGCATCAGGTTCTGGGCCTGGAGCCTGGGCATTCCGGCGTTCATGGGCTATTTCGTGGTCGCGCTGCAGCAGGTCTACGCCACTCCCGAGGACGTCCAAGCGGTCGCTCCGCTGTTCCAGGGGCCGATGGGTGCCCTGTTCGGCGGTCCGGGGTATGGCATGGACGACCCCGGCCTGGAGCACTTGCTCGCCGGCCTGTACGGGGTGTACATCATCCTCGGGGCAGCCTTGATGAGCCTGCTGACCGTGGTTCGTCACACCCGTGCCGAGGAGCACTCTGGTCGCTCGGAACTGGTACGCGCCAGCGTCGTCGGCCGGCACGCCCAGCTGACCGCAGCATTGATCCTGACGGCGGCGATGAATGTCGTGGTGGTGGTCCTGATCGGCGCCCTGATGAGCGGGCAGGGATTCGACGCCGCCGGGTCGTGGCTGTTCGCGGTGTCGGCTGGCGCGGTCGGGATGTCCTTTGCGGGTGTCGCTGCGACCACGGCGCAGCTCACGGAGTACCCACGCGCGGCCTCCAGTGCAGCCGGCGCCGTCCTCGGTACCTCGTTCGCGCTACGAGCGTTGGGCGATATGACCTCCGAGCACGGCAACGTGCTGTCATGGCTGTCGCCGATCGGGTGGGCGCAGCAGACTGCCCCGTACACGCTGAACCGCTGGTGGCCGCTGGCGATCTCCGCGGCCTTCGCGGCCGGCACGATGGCGTTGGGCTACGTGCTCTCGACCCGGCGCGATCTTGCCGCCGGGTTGGTGCCGCCGCGGCCGGGACCGGCGCGTGCAGAGCCTTGGCTGGGCAGCCCACTGGCGCTCGCCTGGCGGCTGCAGCGGGCCCAAGTGATCGGCTGGAGCATCGCCCTGGCCGTGTTCGGCGCTGCATACGGGGCCTTCACCGGCCCCGCGCTGGACATCTTCGACGACGCGCCCGCCGAGCTGGTCGCCGTGATGGGCGGGGGCGAGGAGATCGCCAACGGGTTCCTCAACGTGCTCGCACTGACGTTCGGCCTGACCATCGCGGTGTTCGTGGTGCTGGCCGTGCAGGGTTTCCGTGGCGAGGAGTTGTCCGGGCGAGCCGAGCCCGTGCTCGCCACCGCGGTCAGTCGGCAGCGCTGGCTCGGCTGCCAGCTCATGGTCACGGCGCTGGCAGCGCTCTGGCTGCTGGTGATCGCCGCATTGGCGACCGGCGTCGCGGCTGCCGTCAGCGTCGGCGACGCCGGCACTGCCGGCGACGTACTGCTCGCTGGCGTGGTGTTCGCGGCGCCGGTCTGGTTGGTGCTCGCCCTCGCAGCGCTGCTCTACGCCACGGTGCCTCGCGCGCTGCCGGCAATCTGGCTGCTGGTCGTCTACGGACTCATCGCCGGGTTCTTCGGCCCCCTGATGGACCTGCCCGACGCGGCCGGTTGGCTTTCGCCGTTCGAGCACATCGGCAGCTACCCCGTGGACCCGGTCTCCTGGGTCGGCACCCTGGTACTGACTCTCGCGGCCACCGCCGCGACGGCGGTAGCGCTGGTCGCCTTCCGACAGCGAGACATCCTCGGAACCGGGTAGCCCGGCGCGGTGAACTACGCCTCGGCAGCATGTTCGCCCCCGACCTCGCCTTTGTGGGCTCATCGGCGCGCAAACCGTGTGGGATGCGGCTCGGGACTCCGCAACCAGGACCGCCGTCGACGACGCCGCGTCTGGATCCGGCCACCACCGCACGAACCGGCAAGCCGAGATATCGAGAAGACTGGTTCGCCGCGCACTCGTGTGACGTGGTGTCTGGCGCCCGTCCGCTCCTGTTATCGTTGGCCACTGGCGTGCCGGGAAGTCTGGTCGGCGTAGACCTTGACGACTCCGGATTGAGGGGCCGCCTCATGCTGCTGGTTGAATGCTGACGCCTGACTGTCTTGACGACGTGGGCGTGCGATGAGCGTCCTGCCAGTGGTCGCTGGCACCTGGATACTCGTGGCGCTGGTACCGGTGTTCACGCGTGCCCTTGGCCGCCGGGCGGGTTGGCTGATCGCCGCGGGGATGGTGGTGGCGGCCGGCGGTTTGACGATCTCGTGGTCGTCGGACGCACGGACTGCGGTTCTGCCCTGGATTCCGGAGATCGGCGTAGCACTGCGGCTGCGGCTTGACGGGTTGTCGTTCGTGCTGGCACTCGTGGCGCTC
>NZ_JBMDXJ010000344.1:0-26405 GCF_048594945.1 Pseudactinotalea sp.
GTCAGCTTGACGAGGCTGCTGCTGTAGCCCCACTCGTTGTCGTACCAGGAGACGACCTTGACGAGGTTGCCCGACACCTTGGTCAGGCCGGCGTCGAAGATGCTCTGGTGCGGGTTGGTGATGATGTCCGAGGAGACGATCTCGTCCTCGGTGTACTCCAGCGTGCCGGCCATCGCACCCTCGGCGGCAGCCTTCACGGCGGCGTTGACCTCCTCGACCGTCACCTCACGCGAGGCGGTGAAGGTGAGGTCGGTGGCGGAGCCGGTGATCGTCGGGACGCGCAGCGCGTACCCGTCGAGCTTGCCGGCCAGCTCCGGCAGCACCAGCGCCACGGCCTTGGCCGCACCGGTGGTGGTGGGGACGATGTTCTGCGCGGCCGCGCGGGCGCGGCGCAGGTCCTTGTGCGGGCCGTCCTGCAGGTTCTGGTCGCCGGTGTAGGCGTGGATCGTGGTCATGAGGCCACGCTCGATGCCGATCGCGTCGTTGAGTGCCTTCGCCAGCGGCGCGAGGCAGTTCGTGGTGCAGGACGCGTTGGAGATGATGTGCTGCGTGGCCGGGTCGTAGTCCGTGTGGTTCACGCCCACGACGAACGTGGCGTCCTCGTTCTTGGCCGGGGCGGAGATGATGACCTTCTTGGCGCCGGCGTCGATGTGCGCCTTCGCCTTGGTCGCGTCGGTGAAGAAGCCGGTCGACTCGATGACGATGTCCGCACCGAGGTCGCCCCAAGGCAGGTTCGCCGGCTCACGCTCGGCCAGGGCACGGATGGCCTTGCCGTCGACGATGATGCTCTCGTCGTCGTGGCTCACCGACTGCGGAAGCACACCGAGCACGGTGTCGTACTTGAGCAGGTGAGCGAGGGTCTTGTTGTCGGTCAGGTCGTTCACGCCGACGACCTCGATGTCGGCACCCGAGGCGAGGACCGCCCGGTAGAAGTTCCGCCCGATCCGGCCGAAGCCGTTGATTCCGACGCGAATGGTCACGTTGTCCTCCTGGCGCGCCTCGCGCGCGGTTCGATCTGGTTCGCAGGCGAAGTCTCCCGGAAGGAGGCCGCGTCTGACGACGTGGTCCCGCTGCGTCGCGGACGCCAAGCATCCGCGGCGTCATCGGCGGACCTCACGTTACACCGCCTTGACCCGTTCCCACCCGGCCCATTGGTCCGTGAGACGTCCCACACCGGGGCCGCTGCCGACGCCGACCTGGGCGGGGCGGCGCGGGCACCGAGCGCTCGCGGCGGCGCGCCGGTGGCTGACAAGGGGTGCCACGCTCACAGGCTGTCGAGCATCTCCTGGGTGAGGCTGGCCTCGGTGTCGGGGATCCCGTCGTCGTTCGCCTTCTTGTCCGCCATGGCGAGCAGCCGCCGGATGCGGCCGGCCACCGCGTCCTTCGTGAGCGGCGGGTCAGCGAGCTGGCCCAGCTCCTCCAGGCTCGCCTGCTTGTGCTCGAGCCGCAGCCGACCTGCCTGTTGCAGGTGGTCTGGCACCTCGTCACCGAGGATCTCGAACGCGCGCTGGACCCGTGCCCCGGCCGCGACGGCGGCCTGTGCCGACCGTCGCAAGTTGGCGTCGTCGAAGTTGGCGAGGCGGTTCGCTGTGCCGCGGACCTCGCGCCGCATCCGGCGCTCCTCCCAGGCGAGCACCGCGTCGTGCGCACCCATCCGTGTGAGCATCGCGCTGATCGCGTCACCGTCACGGATCACCACGCGGTCCACCCCACGCACCTCACGCGCCTTCGCGGCGATGCCGAGCCTGCGCGCCGCGCCGACGAGCGCAAGCGCCGCCTCGGGACCCGGGCAGGTGACCTCGAGCGCGGCCGACCGCCCCGGCTCGGTGAGGGAACCATGCGCGAGGAACGCACCGCGCCAGGCAGCCACGGCATCGTTGAGGCTGGCGGAGACCACCTGCGGCGGCAGTCCGCGCACGGGCCGACCACGCGAGTCCAGCAGCCCGGTCTGGCGCGCGAGCGCCTCACCGTCCTTGACCACGCGGACCACGTACCGGTTCCCACGCCGCAAGGCACCACCGGAGACGACGATGACGTCGCTCGCGTGCCCGTACACCTCGGCGATCGTGACCCGAAGCCTCCGCGCAGCGATCCCCGTGTCCAACTCCGCCTCGATGACGATCCGCCCGGAGATGATGTGCAGACCACCGGCGAACCGCAGCGTGGCGGCGACCTCGGCCTTGCGGGCCGACACCTTGTCGACGCGCAACCGAGCGAGCTCATCCTTCACGTCGGCGGTCAACGACATGAGCGACATCCTGCCATTCACCGGGTGCTCTCTCCCACGTCTCCCAAGATTCCTTCGAACGCATCACGATAAGCCGCTGCCAGACGCAACGGGTCGTGCCGAGGGGTGCCGTCACCGACACCGACCTGTCTGAGCAGCACCCGCGCTCCCAGCATCCTTGCGCATCTGAGCAGGTCGTCGAGGTCCTCGATCGCGGAGGGATCGGCGACCACGACGTCGACACGCAGGTCAGGCGCGTAGTCGTGCAACGAGCGCAGATGGTCGGCAGCAGAGTATCCGGCTGTCTCCCCAGGCTGCTGCGCCAGATTGAGCGTCAGCGCCAGCCGGCCGGAGGTGCGATGCAACGCCTCCCGGATGCCGGGCAGCAACAGGTGCGGCATCACGGAGGTGAACCACGAGCCGGGTCCGAGGATCACCCAGTCCGCCTGCTCGATGGCGGCCACCGCCTCGGGGCACGACTCCGCGTCCTCCGGCTGCAGCCGGATCCGCTCGACCGTCCCTGAGGTCACAGCCACCCGACTCTGCCCGCGGATCAGCAACGGCGGCGCGTCCGGCTGGTCTCGCTGGCGCACATCCGCCTCGATCGCGAGCGGCGTGGTCGCCATCGGCAGCACTCGGCCGTTCGCACCGAGCAACTGTCCGATCAGGTCCAGGCCGGCCACCGTGTCGCCGAGGAGCTGCCACGTCGCGACCAGCAGCAGGTTGCCCACGGCGTGGCCGTCAAGCTCGCCGTCGGTGTGGAAGCGGTGCTGCAGCACGTCGCGCCACGTCTGTCCCCACTCCGAGCTCTCGCAGAGCGCGGAGATCGCCATGCGCAGGTCGCCGGGAGGGAGCACGTCCATCTCGGCGCGGAGCCGACCGGAGGAACCGCCGTCGTCGGCGACCGTCACGACGGCTGTGACATCGGACGTGACGTGCCGCAACGCTTGCAACGTGGCCGCGAGGCCATGCCCCCCACCCAGTGCAGCGACGCGCAGGGAGGGCGCTCTGCGGCCGCGCCGCCGCGCTCCGGGTCGAGCGCTCACTCCCGCCCCAGGTCTCTGTGGATGGTCGTGGCGCCGTAGCCGCGCTCGCGCAGGCCGGCCGCCAGCGCCTCGGTCAGCGCGACCGAGCGGTGCTTGCCGCCCGTGCAGCCGATGGCTATCGTCACGTACGGCTTCTGCTCCTGCACGTAGCCCGGCAGGATCGGCTCCAGCGCATCGAGATAGCGCTCGAGGAACGGGCGCGCTCCCGGCAGCCCGAGCACGTAGTCGCGCACCGGCTCATCCTTGCCCGTGAGGTGCCTCAGCTCGGTCACCCAGTACGGGTTGGACAGGAATCGTGCATCGACCACGTGATCGGCATCCAGCGGCAGCCCGTACTTGAAGCCGAAGCTGACCACCGTGAGCCGGAGCCCCTTCTCGTTCTCGGCGGCGACGACGTCCCGCACCGCCCGCGCGAGGTCGTGCACCGACAGGTTGCTGGTGTCGATCGTCACGTCTGCCCTGTCCCGGACGTGCTCGAGCAGGGCACGCTCGCGCTGGAGCCCGTCGAGCATGCGTCCATCACCCTGCAGCGGGTGCGGCCGCCGCACCTGTTCGAACCGCCGGACCAGGGTCTCGTCGGACGCGTCGAGGAACACGATCCGGTAGTCGATGCGCTGACTACGCAGATCGTCCAGCACCTCCATCAGGTCGGAGAAGAACTCGCGGCTTCGCACGTCGAGCACGACCGCGAGACGCTTCACCCCGCCGTCGCCAGGTGCCAGCATGCCGGCCAGCGGCAGCAGCATCCGCGGCGGGAGGTTGTCCACCACGTACCAATCGAGGTCCTCGAGCACCGCAGCGGCGCGGGTACGGCCGGCACCGGACATGCCGGTCACGATGATGACCTCGGGTCGCTCCCCCGCAGGCATCGTGGTCTGCTGCTCCAGCAGCGGGATGCCTGCCGGGACCGTGGGTGGCGCCTCGTCGTGGCCCGTCGCGTCGCCCTGTGCGTCGATCATGCTCCGAGGATCTCAGACATCCGCAGGTGCGGCGAGCGCCTCGGCCACGCTCTGCGCCATCTTCGGACCGATCCCGGGCACCGCTGCGATCTCCTCGACGGTGGCCGATCGAATGTTCCTCACCGAGCCGAACACCCGCAGCAGCGACGCCTGGCGGGTCGGACCGAGCCCGGGAACTCCCTCCAGCTCGGAGCGAGTCATGCGCTTCGCACGGCGCTTGCGATGGTGGGTGATCGCGAACCTGTGCGCCTCGTCGCGGACCCGCTGCAGCAGATACAGGCCCTCCGAGGTCCGGGGCAGCACGAGCGGGAACTCCTCCCCCGGGACCCACACCTCCTCGAGCCGCTTGGCGAGTCCGACGATCGCCACGTCCACGACACCTAGGTCGGACAAGGCCCGTTGGGCGGCCGCGACCTGGGGGGCACCGCCGTCGACCACCACGAGGTTCGGCGGATACGCGAACCGTTTGGGGCGCCGGCCTGCCGACTCCTGGTCGACCGGCTCCGGCTCAGGGTGAGTCTCGGCCTCGTCGGGCGACCCGGACGCGTCCACGAGGTAGCGCCGGAACCGGCGCGTGAGTACCTCATACATGGCCTCGGTGTCGTCCCGAGCCCCCTCGCCGTCCTCACCGCGAACCACGAAGTGCCGGTACTCACCTTTGCGGGGCAGACCATCCTCGAACACCACCATCGAGGCGACCTGCTCAGTGCCGCCGGTGTGTGAGACGTCGTAACACTCGATCCGCAGCGGCGACTCGGACAGGGCGAGCTGCTCCTGCAGCTCCTGCAACGCGAGCGAACGCGCAGTCAGGTCGCCGGCGCGCCGGGTCTTGTGCAGCGCGAGCGCCTGCTCCGCGTTGCGGTGCACGGTCTCGGCGAGCGCGCGCTTGTCGCCGCGCTGAGCCACCCGGATACCCACCCGAGAGCCGCGGACCGAGCTGAGCAGCGACTCGAGATCGGCGACGTCCTCCGGCACCGTGGGCACGATCACCTCGCGCGGGATGGTGTCGGTATCGCCCACCTCAGCATCGCCGTAGACCTGCAGCAGCAGCCGGTCCACCATCTCGCCGTCGCTCAGCTCCTCGACGCGCTCGGTCACCCAGCCTCGCTGACCACGGATCCGGCCGCCGCGCACGTGGAACACCTGCACCGAGGCCTCCAGTTCGTCGGTGGCCATCGCGAAGACATCGGCGTCGGTGCGCTCGGGCAGCACCACCGCATTCCTGTCGAGCACCTTGCGCAGCGCGCCGAGATCGTCCCGCAGCCGTGCGGCCCGCTCGAACTCCAGCTCGCTCGAGGCCTGCTTCATCTCAGCCTCGAGGCGCCGAACGTAGGTGGCGCTGTCGCCGGCCATGAACGAACAGAAGTCCTCGGCGAGGTCGCGGTGCGCGTCGGCATCGACTCGGCCCACGCACGGAGCGCTGCACTTGTCGATGTAGCCCAGCAGGCACGGACGACCCGTTTGCGCCGCACGCTTGAACACCCCGGCCGAGCAGGACCGGATCGGGAACACCCGCAGCAGCAGGTCCACGGTCTCGCGGATCGCCCACGCGTGCGAGTACGGGCCGAAGTACCGCGTGCCCTTGCGCTTCTTGCCGCGCATCACCTGCACACGTGGGAACTCCTCGCCCATCGTCACAGCGAGGAACGGGTACGACTTGTCATCGCGGTACTTGACGTTGAACCGCGGGTCGAACTCCTTGATCCAGGCGTACTCCAGCTGCAACGCCTCGACCTCGGTGGTGACCACGGTCCACTCGACGCCCGCCGCAGTGGTCACCATCTGTCGGGTCCGCGGGTGCAGGGTGCCGAGTTCGGCGAAGTACGAGGACAGCCGCTGCCGAAGCGAGATCGCCTTCCCGACGTAGATCACCCGACCGTGCTGGTCGCGGAACTTGTAGACGCCCGGCTGGGTGGGGATCTCGCTCGCCTTCGGTCGATAGCTCCGCGGATCCGCCATGCGCCCAGAGTAGGCCGGACCCCGGACACTCACACGCTAGATACGGTTGCGTGGCTACGTATCCGTATCTTAGAATCGCGTCATGCCCTCCGATGAGAGTCACACCGCCGCCCGCCGGAGACGACGCAACGCCGCCGACATCGTGGCGGCCGTACATGATGCGGCCATCACCGAGGTGGCGGAAGCCGGAATCGGCGGGCTGACCATGGAAGGCATCGCCGAGCGCTCCGGGACCGCCAAGACATCGTTGTATCGACGCTGGGACACGCCGCAGGCGATCCTGCTGGACGCGCTCTATCGACTGCACCCGCAGGAGCAGGCGTCGCTGCACGCGGACGACCTGCGCGGCGACCTGCTCCGCGCACTACGCCAGCTGGTGGCATGGGTGCAGAGCCCAGCCGCACGCGCTGCTGCGGCCGTCCTCATGGAGCGGCACCGCTACAGCGATCTCGTGGACGAGCTCTACGAGAAGGTCTTCGAGGCTCGCGGCGGTCGCTTCACGCTCACGGTCCTGCGGCACTACGCCGAGCACGGCCACATCGACCCCGCACGTGTGACCCCGGTGGTCGCCGACATCGGCGAGGCACTCGTGCTCAAGCATGTCGGCGATACCGGGAGCCCTCCAGACGAGGAGCGCCTGCAGGCCATCGTCGACGAAGCCATCCTGCCCGCCGTCGGTGCATCGAGACCCTGACCGCCACCCGCCCGCTGTCGAACCCACCGGAGATCACCTCATGACGCTCGAGACCACAACCACCCCGCCCCCAGCCTTCGCACCCGGCGACGCCCGGTACGACCTCCTTCAGCAACGCGGCTACAACCGCAGGTTCACCGGCGCCGCCGCCCGGATCGTCACGCCGACCAGCACCGCGCAGGTGGTCACCGCCGTTCAGGAGGCGATCGACGCCGGCGAGCGGATCGCGGTGCGTAGCGGCGGCCACTGCTTCGAGGGCTTCGTCGACGACCCTGACGTCAGCGTGCTCGTCGATATGACTGCGATGTCCGCGGTCGCACACGACCCCGTGCGCGACGCTGTCGTGGTCGACGCCGGCGCCAGGCTCGGCGACGTGTACCGGGAGCTCCACGAACGCTGGGACGTGACGATCCCCGCGGGCCTGTACCCCGACGTCGGGATCGGCGGACATGTTCCGGGCGGTGGCTACGGGTACCTCACTCGACTGCACGGCCTCGCGATCGACCACCTGGAGGCGGTCGAGGTCGTGGTCGTCGATGCCGAGGGCACCGCACGCAGTGTCATCGCGAGCCGCGATCAGGACGATCCGGCGCACGACCTGTGGTGGGCACACACCGGCGGCGGAGGCGGCTCGTTCGGCATCGCCACCCGGTTCTGGTTCCGCACCCCTGAGACGGCGCGACGCTCGGCACCCCTGCCACGACCACCGGCCTCGGTGCTCACGTTCTCGGTGAGCTGGCCGTGGGACGAGATGGACGAGGACCGGTTCACCCGACTCGTACGCAACCACGGCGAGTGGTGCGAGCAGAACGCCACTCCCGGGACGCCGTCGGCCTCGCTCTACAGCGAGCTCTACCTGTGGCGCCGGTCGTCCGGCAGCATCCTGCTCGAGGGCCAGGTCGCCGCCGAAGACGGTGCGGACGAGATCCTCGCCGAGCACCTCGCGGCACTCGAGCGCGGCGTCGATGTGTCCACAACGCGGGAGGTCCGTCGGCGCCCGTGGCTGGAGTCGTTGCTGGACCTGCCCGAGGGTGCCGACCTCCGGCACCGGCTCAAGTTCAAGGGCGGCACGTTGCGTCGTCGATTCACCGACGAGCAGATCGCCGCCCTCTACCGCCACCTCGGAGACCCGCAGGACGACTACCCGGGCGGCGGCGTGGTGCTGCACACGCTCGGAGGCCAGGTGAACGCCGTCGCACCCACGGCGACCGCCACGGCTCACCGCGACGCCGTGACCGAGCTGTTCTTCTTCGTCGGCTGGGCCGACGCGGCGGAGGACGAACGGCACCTCGCCTGGATCCGCGATCTGTATCGGGACGTCTACGCCGCGACGGGTGGTGTACCGGCACCGTCGGCGAACAGCTGCGGCTCCTACATCAACTACCCCGACATGGACCTGGCCGACCCGGCGTGGAACACCTCGGGCGTGCCGTGGTCCGAGATCTACTTCGGGCAGGCATACGGCCGGCTCCAGGAGATCAAGGCGGCCTGGGACCCAGGCAATCACTTCCGACACGCGCTCTCGGTGCGCCCCGGCGGAGCATGAATCCAGTTGTTTCGCCGACCCGGTGTCACGAAACCGCCGTCCCTCTGGGCGTGGCGCGCTAGCGTTGACGAATGGGAGGCCTGCACGACTACACCGTCAACGTCATCTGGACCGGCGCCGGTTCCGAGGGCACCACGAGCTACACCTCGTACAGTCGCGACCACGAGGTCGCCATCGAGGGCAAGCCGGTACTGCTGGGGTCGGCGGATCCCTCATTCCGCGGCGACGCGTCTCGCTACAACCCCGAGGAGCTCTTCGTCGCGGCGCTGTCGCAGTGCCACATGCTCTGGGCGCTGCACATGGCCGCTCGCGCGGGCGTGGTCGTGGTCGGGTACACCGACCGCGCCACCGGCACCATGCGCGTCGAGTCGGCCGGCGCCGGGCAGTTCATCGAGGTGACACTCCACCCGCGGCTGACCGTGCAGGGGGAGGCCGACGAGGACACGATCGCCCAGATCCACGCCGATGCGCACGCGCACTGCTTCATCGCCCGCTCCGTCAACTTCCCGGTGCGCACGGCCCCGCTCGCCACCGAGGTGCTCGCACCCCGGTAGGGCCGCGCCGACGGCGGTGGGTCGCCTCAGGCGCTGCGGGCTGCCTTGGCTTTCGCCGCCTTGGTCGCACGACGCGCCGAGCGTGCCTTGGGGCGTGCCAGCGCTGCGACGTCCGCGACCTTCTTGGTGCGGGCGGGGCGGCCTGGCTCGAGGATCTCGGCGATGAACTGACCGGTGTGGCTGGCCTTCACGGTCGCGACGTGCTCCGGCGGACCTTCCGCGACCACCGTGCCGCCCTTGTCACCGCCCTCGGGACCCATGTCGACGATCCAGTCGGCGTTCTTGATCACGTCGAGGTTGTGCTCGATCACGATCACCGTGTTGCCCTTGTCGACCAGACCCTGCAGCACGCCCATCAGCTTGCGGATGTCCTCGAAGTGCAGCCCGGTGGTGGGCTCGTCGAGTACGTAGACCGTGCGCCCGGTCGAGCGCTTCTGCAACTCGCTGGCGAGCTTGACGCGTTGCGCCTCGCCCCCCGACAGGGTCGGTGCCGGCTGACCGAGCCGCACGTATCCGAGGCCGACATCCACCAGCGTGCGCAGGTGCCGTGCGATCGCCGGCACCGCCTCGAAGAAGTCAGCTGCCTCGGAGATGGGCATGTCGAGCACGTCGGCGACGGTCTTGCCCTTGAAGTGGACCTCGAGCGTCTCCCGGTTGTACCTGGCGCCCTGACACACCTCGCACGGCACGTAGACATCAGGGAGGAAGTTCATCTCGATCTTGATCGTTCCGTCACCCGAGCATGCCTCGCAGCGGCCACCCTTCACTTTGAACGAGAACCGGCCCGGCCCGTACCCACGCACCTTCGCCTCGGTGGTCTCGGCGAACAGCTTGCGCATGTGGTCCCAGACGCCGGTGTAGGTGGCGGGGTTGGACCGTGGCGTGCGGCCGATCGGGCTCTGGTCGACGTGCACCACCTTGTCGAGCTGCTCCAGCCCGTGTACACGCTTGTGGCGGCCGGGCACGTGGCGGGCGCCGTTGAGCTCGTTGGCCAGCACGTTGTAGAGGATCGTGTTGACGAGGGTGGACTTACCGGAGCCTGATACCCCTGTCACCGCCACGAAGCAGCCGAGCGGGAACGCCACCGAGACGTCCTTGAGGTTGTGCTCGCGCGCTCCCTCGACCTTGATCCACCGGTTCTTCGCCGGTTCGCGACGTTCGGCCGGCAGCGGGATCGATCGCCGCCCGGCGAGGTAGTCGCCGGTGAGCGAGCCCGTCGCCTCGAGCAGGCCCGAGTAGTCGCCCGAATGGACGATGTGGCCGCCCAGCTCACCGGCACCGGGGCCGATGTCGACCACCCAGTCGGCCGTGCGGATGGTGTCCTCGTCGTGCTCGACGACGATCAGCGTGTTGCCGAGGTCGCGGAGCCTTGTGAGGGTCTCGATGAGCCGGCGGTTGTCGCGCTGGTGCAGCCCGATGCTCGGCTCGTCGAGGACGTACAACACGCCGACCAGACCGGATCCGATCTGTGTGGCCAGCCGGATCCGTTGGGCTTCCCCGCCCGACAGCGTGCCCGCAGGCCGGGACAGCGACAGGTAGTCGAGACCGACGTCGAGCAGGAATCCGAGCCGCGCATCGATCTCTCGCAGCACCATGCCGGCGATCGCGGCCTCACGCTGGCCCAGCTCGAGCGCCTGAAGCACCTGGTGCGCGCCTGAGATCGGCATCGCGCACACATCCGCGATCGACATCCCGCCGACCGTGACGGCAAGGACCTCGGGCTTGAGGCGGGCACCCTTGCAGACGGGGCAGGGCACCTCCCGCATGTAGCCCTCGTACTTCTCACGCGACATGTCGGAGTCCGTCTCGGCATGCCGCCGCTCGAGGAACGCGATGACGCCCTCGAAGCCGGTGGTGTAGGCGCGCTCACGCCCCCACCGGTTGCGGTACCGGACGTGGACCTTGTGATCCTTGCCGTGCAGGATTGCGTCCTTGGCGCGCTGCGGCAGCGCGCGCCACGGAACGTCCACGGAGAAGTTGAGCTCGTCGCCGAGCGCCGCGAGGATCCGGTCGTAGTACTGATTGCTCCCCTGCGCCCACGGGGCGATCGCACCTTCGGCGATCGACAGCTCGTCATCCTGGATCACCAGCTCGGGGTCCACCTCGAGCTTGGTGCCGATGCCGGTGCACTCGGGGCAGGCGCCGTACGGGGCGTTGACCGAGAAGGTGCGCGGCTCGATCTCCTCGAGCGTGAGGGGGTGGTCGTTGGGGCACGCACGCTTCTCGGAGAACCTGCGCTCGCGCTCCGGGTCGTCGGCATCCGCATCGACGAGCTCGATGACGACGAGCCCGTCTGCGAGGCCGAGCGCGGTCTCGACCGAGTCGGTCAGCCGCTGCTTGATGCCCTCACGGACCACGAGCCGGTCGATGACCACCTCGATGTCGTGCTTGAGCTTCTTCTCCAGCGTGGGCGGCTCGCTGAGCTGGATCACCTCGCCATCGACCCGCGCACGCGCGAAGCCGCGACTCTGCAGGTCTCGGAACAGCTCCGAGTACTCGCCCTTGCGGCCACGCACCACGGGCGCGAGCACCTGGAATCGCGTCTTCTCCGGCAGCTCCCGGATCCTGTCGACGATCTGCTGTGGCGTCTGCGCGGTCACGCGCTCGCCGCACACCGGACAGTGCTGGGTGCCTGCACGTGCGAAGAGCAGCCGCAGGTAGTCGTAGACCTCGGTGATCGTGCCGACCGTGGAGCGTGGGTTGCGGTTGGTGGACTTCTGGTCGATTGACACCGCGGGCGAGAGGCCTTCGATGAAGTCGACATCCGGCTTGTCCATCTGACCGAGGAACTGCCGTGCGTAGGAGCTGAGCGATTCCACGTACCGTCGCTGACCTTCGGCGAAGATAGTGTCGAAGGCGAGCGAGGACTTCCCGGATCCGGAGAGTCCGGTGAAGACGATCAGCTTGTCTCGCGGGAGCTCGATGCTGACGTTCTGGAGATTGTGCTCGCGCGCACCGCGAACGACGAGAGAATCCGACACCCGGTCATGGTAGGTCGCCGCACCGACATCGCACATCTGTTCGACGGCGTGTCGCGGCGTGTGTTCGCCCACAGCATCATCGGGGCCGGCTCGCTACCCTGGCGACCATGACCGGACTCGCCCACGTGGACCCGCACGGCACCGCCCTGGCGATCGGCGACGAGGCGCTCCAGGTTCACAAGGTCAGCGTCTCCGACCAGGACAACAACGCCTACGTGCTGACCGACCCCGCCAGCGGCGAGCAGCTCCTGATCGATGCCGCCGACGATGCCGAGGCGGTCCTTGCGCTCGTGAGCGCGCACGGCAACGGTGGCCTCACCGCTGTGCTCACCACCCATCAGCACTGGGATCACCATCGTGCGCTCCCGGAAGTCGTCGCAGCCACCGGCGCGCAGGTCCTCGCCGGCGCAGAGGACGCCGATGCGCTTCCCAGTCCGGTGGACGTACGGCTCGCCCACGGCGACACCGTCACGCTCGGATCCCACGCCTTCGACGTGATCGCGCTGCGCGGCCACACCCCCGGCTCGGTCGCGCTCGCCGCGCGCACCGGATCCGCCACCATGGTGTTCACCGGCGACTCGCTGTTTCCCGGTGGGGTCGGCAAGACCGAATCGCCGGAGGACTTCACTTCCCTGCTCGACGACGTCGAGACCCGGCTGTTCGCCCGTTACCCCGACGACACGGTGGTGCACCCCGGCCACGGCGACAGCACCACTCTCGGTGCCGAACGCCCTGCCCTGGAGAGCTGGCGCACCAGAGGCTGGTAGCCGCACCCGCCCCTGCCCGACCCGGCACGCGCCTCCCCCCTTCCCCATTGAACGTGGTTTCACTCGGCCTATCCGCGCCCATAGGTCGAACAACGTCACACTCGCGGCTGTCCACAGGTGCACGCTGATGCACCGTCGTCCACAGCACCCCGTCGCCCTGGCAGCAGGCCGACGACATCGGGCGCTGAGATCGGGCCATGCGACGCCCGCCCGACCTCTCCCCAGCCTGTGACTTCTCGACGGCGCAGCTCGGCCTGATCACGACGGCTCAATGTCGAGTCCTGGGCTTCTCACCCGACCAGCTCACCGACGCGGTCCGCCGGGGCGAGTGGGAGCGGGTGGCCCGCGGCGTGTACGACACGCGCTGCGCCATCCTCGGCCCGGACGATCATGACCTGAGGCGAAGGCGTGCGATCACGCTGGCACAGCTGGCCGGCGGACCGGAGTCGGTCTGTGTCGGACTCACCGCGCTGGCTGTCCATGAGATCTGGGGCGTTCCATCGGATCTGCGCCCCGAGGTCGCATTCCCTGGCGCACGATCCGTGCGGGGCCCCGGAGGCTGCGCGGTTCGCCGGTTCTCCCCCGGCCAGGTCGAGATGGTCGACGGGCATCGCACCGTCGACGTCCGTACGGCTCTTGTCCAGGCGCTCCCCGAGGTCAGCCGCTGGACCGGCGTCGCCCTCCTGGACAACGCCCTCAACAAGGAACGCATCACGATGGACGACCTGCCCGACATCGCGCGCCGGGTCGCAGGGCGGCGAGGCAGCGCGCGGTGGAAGGACTGGTGGCCGCTCGCGGACGGCCGCGCCGAGTCTCCCCCCGAGACATGGGCACGACTGGACTGCCTTGACCACGGGCTTCCGCCCGACGAGCTGCAGGTCGAGGTGTACGACCGGTTCGGGCGCTTCGTGGGTCGCGGCGATCTCGGGTGGCGCACCCGCCGCGGCTGGGTGATCGCCGAGATCGACGGCGCCGAGGTGCACAGCGAGCTGGCGGCGCTCTTCACCGACCGCTCGCGCCAGAACGCTCTGGTCAAGATCCCGGGCGTCACCGTGCTGCGCTACACCTCGACGGACCGCGGCGGAATCATCGCCCGGGATGTCCGTGAGCTCCTCAGTCAGGCAGCCTGACCTCACGCGACCGTGCGGTTCCTCGACCTATCCGGCCCGATAGACCGATTGAAACCACGTTCAACGCGGGTGGGGGTCGTCCGCGGGGTCGGCCGCGGGGGCGTCTTCGATGTCGGCGGCGGGCGCGTGCGAGCCGGCAACCGGCCGCGGGTGCCGTCGAGCGCCGACTGTCAGGGACATGACCGTGGTGACCGTGAGAACCACGATGATCACCGCGAGCGACATGAGTGGCTCGATCTCGGGGATGACCGTGATGTGCTCACCGTTGTTGAGCCAGGACAGCTCGTTGGTGTGCATCGCGTGGATGACGAGCTTCACGCCGATGAAAGCGAGGATCGCGGCCAAACCGTAGTTGAGGTAGACCAGCCGGTCGAGCAGACCGTCGACGAGGAAGAAGAGCTGCCGCAGGCCCAGCAGCGAGAAGGCGTTGGCGGCGAAGATGATGTAGACCTGGGATGCCCCGCTCAGCTGCTCGGTCACACCGAAGATCGCGGGGATCGAGTCCACGGCGAACAGCAGGTCGGCGCTGCCGATCGCGATCATCACCACGAGCATCGGGGTCACGAACAGGCGACCGGCGCGGCGAACGACCATCTTGTCGCCCTCGTAGCCGTCGGTGGTGGGGAACAACCGGCGCACGGCACGCAGGGCGAGGTTCTCCTTGAAGTCCTCTTCCTCGTCATTCTTCTGGTTCAGCTGTGACCACGCCGTGTACAGCAGGAACGCGCCGAAGATCCAGAACACCCACGAGAAGTTGTCCACGATCGCCACGCCGAGGATAATGAACACGGTGCGCATGATCAGCGCGATGATGATGCCGATCAGCAGCACCTTCTGCTGGTACTCCCGCGGCACCCGGAAGCTCGCCAGGATCAGCACGAACACGAACAGGTTGTCGAGGCTGAGCGACTTCTCCAGCAGGTAGCCCGAGAAGTAGGCGACACCGTGCGTGTGGTCCCACAAGAACCACACCAGCGCGCCGAACACGACCGCGATCCCCACGTACACGGCCGACCAGATGCCGGCTTCCTTGATCGAGGGGGCGTGCGGCGTCCGCACGTGGCCGACGAAGTCGACCGTGAGCATGACGACGATCAGTCCGACCGTGACAAGCCACAGCCACAAGGGGACATCCACGAATACAACCTCCGGTGTCGTGAGCGCAATCACCGGAGGTCTCCCCCACCGCGGACCTACGTGGTCCCCGGCCGATGGCACCGAGCCTGATCCGTCTCAGGACTGTGATGACGACACCACCGCTTGTGGGGTACTCCCCTCCAACTCGAGCAAGGCTACGCCACGCGAGCACGGATTCCGTGCACGGTGAGCGATCTCTCACCGCGTGTTCGCGAAGAGCGAGAGAACGACGGCGCCGCTCACCTCTCAAGGGTCTGGCTACTTGTTGGTCCCCTGCGTGACCGAGCCCTCCAGCTGGCGTTGGAACAACAGGTAGGCGATCAGCACGGGCACGATCGTGATGACCACGGCTGCGAAGAGCGTTCCGTTGTCACTCTGATAGCCCGCTTGCGACTGGAACGAGGCGATGGCCTGCGAGAGCACCCAGTTGTCCCGCTTGGTGTTGAGCGCGACGGGCAGCAGGTACTGATTCCACAGCCCCAGGAAGTTGAAAATCGCGACCGATGCCATGCCCGGGACTGCCATCGGCAGCATCACCTGGAAGAACGTGCGCCAGTTGCCCGCCCCATCGATCGCCGCCGCCTCGGAGATCTCCCCGGGCAGCCCCTGGAAGAACGCGTACAGGAAGAACACCGTGAACGGCAGCGCGAACGCCACGTACGTGAGGATCAGCCCCGGCAGCGTGTTGAGGACGCCCAGGTTCTGCAGCACGAAGAACAGCGGCACAATCGCCAGGAACACCGGGAACGTCAGTCCTGCGAGCATCAGATAGTAGATCGCCCGACGACCGAAGAACTCGAAGCGAGCCAACACGTAGGCACACATCGCACCGAGCATCATCACGATCAGCAGCGCCGCACCAACCACCACCACGGTGTTGAACATGGCCAGACCGAGCTTGCCCTCGGTCCACGCCCTGACGAAGTTGTCGAAGTTCCACTGCTGTGGAAGTGCGAGCGGCGACCCGGCGATGATCTCGCGGTCGGTCTTGAACGAGGACAGGAAGACCCAGAGCAGCGGCAGCAGCACAATGATCGCCCAGACGCCCAGAGCGACGTGCGAGGTCACGGTGACAGCGCGGTCGCTTCGCCCGCGGCCACGATCACGGCGCGGTCGCAGGCCGGGAGTGGCCGAATAGCGTGGGCTCTCAGCGACCATCAGCTGCTCCTTGTGCTGCCGCCGGTGAGGCGGTTGAGACCGAAGATCACGGCGGCAAAGAGCAGCGTGACCACGGCCATCGCGACTCCGACCGCCGAGGCGTACCCGAACTGGTTCTGCGCGAACGCCAGCCGGAACAGGTACTGCGGCATGACCAGCGTCGAATTGTCAGGTCCGCCACTGTTGTTGAGGATGTGCATGAACACGAAGGCGTCGAGAGCCGCGATCCCGAGGTAGATCCACGCGGTCTGGACGTTCTCTCGGATGTTCGGCAGCGTCAGCGAGAACATCGTGCGCAGTCGTCCGGCACCGTCGAGGCGGGCGGCCTCGAACATCTCGGCGGGGATCGCCTTGATCGCCGCGATGAACAGCAGCATGTAGAACCCGATCAGGCCCCACACGATCACGAACATCGAGGCGGGCATAGCGGTGCTCACCTGGCCCAACCAGTTCTGTTCAAGCGCCTCGGGCAGCACGCCGTTGAGCAATCCGTTCGACGGGTCGTACACCTTGGCGAAGATGACGCCGGTGACCACGGCCGGAATGACGTACGGGAAGAACGAGACCACCCGGTAGAAGCCCGAGTTCCGGACGCCCACGGTCTGACCGATACCCCGCCCACCGACGGTGACCAGACTGGCGAAGATCAGTGCGACGAGGATCACCACGATCGGGATCACGACGGCCAGCTTGACGTTGTTGCCGAGCGCGATCAGGAACGTCTTGTCCTGGACGAGCCGTACGTAGTTGTCGAGGCCGATGAAGTCGAAGTCCTGCGAGAACCCGCCCCAGTTGGTCAGAGAGTAGAAGACCGCCTGGATGAACGGCCAGATCACGAGCAGCAGGAACAACGCCAACGGCAGCACGAGGAACACCAGGAAGAAGCTGATGTTGTCGAAGGACCAATGCGCCTTGCGGCGCGCCCGAGCCCCAGATCGGGCTGCGGGCGCGCCGGCGCCGGTGACGGGAGTGGTCACGAGACCGGGATGACTTCCTGCGTGTTCCGTGCCTCATCCGTGATCGCCTGGAGGTCGCTCGTGAGCTCCTCGACGCTCTTGCTGCCGTCGAGGAACGCATTCCACACGACGAGCTGTGCCTGGTTGAGGCCGTACAAGCCGACGAAGTTGTGCGTGAACGTGTCTGTACCGGCCGCTGCGAGCATCTCGCTCTGCGAGACCAGCGCTGTCGACCCGAAACCATCTTCGGGGACCGTGTCTGCGATCACCGTCGGTGCGAGCTTAGTCTTCGCGAAGTTGGCCGCCGACTCTTTCGACAGCATGATCCGCAGGATCTCCTTGCCGCCGTTGACGTTGGCACCATCGGACGGCACGATGTAGGGCTCTCCTGCGGTGGAGTGCAGCGCCGTCTTGGGCATAGCCGAGGAGTCGTCGACGACAAGCGCCGGGACGCCCCTCATCTCGAACCCGTCAGCCGTGTTTGGCTTCATCTCGTTCTCGATCCAGGAGCCCGAGGGGTACAGCAAGGCGTCCTGGTCGAGCGCCCACTGCGCCTGCGCGGTCTTGAACTCGGTACCGGAGCCGCCCGGCTTGAAGTAGCCGAGGTCGATGATCTCCTTCATCGCGGTGAACACCGCCTGGATCGCATCCTTGGACCAGCAATCCTCCTCGAGGTTGTCGAGCGCAAGGCGCACCTCGTCGCCGCCCTGCATGATCGCGGAGTCGATCGCGAGCGTCTGGTAGTAGGTCGCAGCCTCCTTGCCCCAGACGAACAGGTACTTGTCCTGCTCCTTGGCGGCGGCTCCGAGGGCCTTTGCCTCCTCCCAGGTGGTCGGAGGCGTCCAGCCATTGGCCTCGAACAGACTCCCGGAGTACCAGATGCCGTAGAGCGAGAGCACGTAGTTGATGGCGGCGAGCTTGCCGTCGAAGATCCCCGAGTCGAGCACGTTGGGGTTGACCAGCGTGTCGCGGATCGTCGTGCCCTCCACATTCGGGGCGTCGATGACATCGGTGAGGTCTTCGAGCTGGCCGAGGATCGCATTGAGGCCCATCGACTGCGCACCGGAGTTGTCGATCAGGTCTGGCGGGTTGCCCGCAACGAAGCGGGGCTGCATCGCAGATGTGATCTCCGTGCTGGGCTCGACCGTCGCCTCCCCACCGTGCAGATCAGCGAATATCGCCGCAGCGAACTCGACGTAGTCGACGCCGTAGCCGCCGTTGAAGATGACCGTCTCGACCGTGGCTCCCTCTTCGATGCCGAAGGGGTTGCTGGCGTCGGCAGGAGCGCTGGTCTCGCCGTCACCGCCGTCGTCGGTGGTGGGGTCGTCGCTACCGCCACCGGTGGCGCACGAGGCGAGGGTGACGCCGAACGGGACCGCAGCGGCCGTGAACAGCGCGCCACGCAGCACGCTCCGGCGGCTGAGGGGGGACTTGGAGTCCGACATGGGGTGTTCCTTTCTCAGGTGGTCGGGCGGTGCTGACGTGCAGCCGCCGTCAAACAGGTGTGACTTGTAGGGACTAGAGGGACTGGATGCGGCCGCCGTAGCGAGCCGTGAGGGCGTCGTTGTGCTCGTCCCCGCCGGGCACGTTCGCCGAGATGTACACGGGTGGCGCCTCGCCGCCGTCGAGGAGCCTGGTCACGACGCCGATGGTGAGCGCCTGTGCGATGTACGCCGCCGTGATCGAGGACACTGCGCCGACGGTGACCGCGCCGCTGGAGTCGCCTACGCTCACGGTGGCATCGCCGTACGGTGCGAGGTTGTCGACGACGACGTCAGCGACCTCGGCCAGTCGCATCCCGCTGGGGTGCTTGGGAGCGACCGCGTTCGTGTGGGCCAGGCTGGTGACCGCGATCACCTGGTGGCCCCGTTCCTTCGCCGCCAGCGCCATGCCGACGATCGAGGAGTTCACCCCGGAGTTGCTCGCGATGACGAACACGTCGGCGGGGTGGAGATCGGTGAGGTCGAGCAGCTCGGGCACCACGGTGCCGTCACGCTCGAGATCAGCACCCACGAGGTCCTCGACCACGCGGCTGCCGCGCAGCACCACGTTGCGCAGAGCGATCCGGTGCGCGGGGATCAGCCCACCGGCACGCCCCGCGATCTCCATGGCGAAGGCCTCGGAGTGACCCGTGCCGAACGCCTGGATGACGCCGCCTTCCCGGATCGACGCGACCAGCAGATCGATGGCCTCGTCCAATCCGCCCGAGGTCGCGAGGGCCGCGAGCTCCGCGATGCGGCTGCTGACCTGCTCGGCGAAGTCGCGCTGCGGGTTCGTCCCGGTGCTCATGCAATGGCCTCCTGGTTGGTGGTCGAGACGGCGCCGGCCCGATGGGTTGCCACGGCCGCTGCCGAGACATCGAGCTTCGCCACTGCCCCTGCGTAGTCCTCTTGCATGACGAGGATGTAAATGAAGTCAAGGACGAGCAGCTGCGCGTGCTTGGTGGAGAGGTCGGCGGGGTGCAGGTACTGGTTCGGGACGGCGGCGAGCAGGCACTCGTCGGCCACCGCCTCGAGAGGGGTGTTCCGCCGGCTGGTGATCGCGACTGTGAGGGCGCCACCCTCCCGTGCGCGTGAGAGCATCTCGATGGTCTCGACGGTCTCTCCGCTGTTCGAGATCCCGATCGCCACATCGGAGGACGTGAGCATCGAGGCACTGGCCAGGCCCGTGTGCACGTCCGCCCACGCGTGCGTGTTGACGCCGATCCGGAAGAACCGGTGCTCCATCTCCTGCGCCACCACGGCGCTACCGCCGGTGCCGTAGAGATCGACCTGGCCGCAGTGCGCGACCGCGTGCGCGATGCGCGTACTTGCTTCGAGGTCCACACCGCTCGCGGTGGACTGGAGCGAGCTCACGTGACCGCTGAGCAGGGTGCGGAGCACGTCCCGTGCGTCATCGGTGGGGTGGAACGCCGTACCGATCTCGACACGGGTCGGCGCACGACCCACGTCGGTGGCGACGGCCACGCGGAACTGCACGTAGCCGTCGTAGCCGAGCAGCCGACAGAACCTCGTGACGGTAGCGGGCGAGGCGCCCGCCCGATGCGCGAGCTCGGTGATCGACATCCGCAGCGGGGCGGTCGGGTCACCCAGCAGGACGCGCCCGATCTTCCGCATCGCCTCGCTCATCTGCGGCAGGGCAGACTCGACCTGCTGCGAGACTCGCAGCGTGGTGTCGATCTCGGTCGAGCCAGCGATCACTGAAAATCCCTCTCACGTCGTTGGGGGGTGCGTGAAATATATTCTCATATGATGCGCGATGTCGAGCAACGAGGACACAGAAAGATCACAATGCTGCATCTTCTTGGCATCGACGCCGGTGGCACGTCCACTCGCGCCGCGCTCCTGACCAGTGACGGCACCTGCCTGGGGGTGGGCCGGGGCGGTCGCGGAAACCCCGTGTCCGACGGCGAGGCTGCGGCAGCCCAGGCGATCGGTGCCGCGATCACCGGGGCCTTGGCACAGGCACCGCACGTGCCGCCCAGCGACATCGCCGCCGTGACGATCGCGATGGCAGGCGGGTCGGCTGCCGGGATGGCGGACGAGTGGCTGCGCCCTACCCTTGTCGCCCTCGGCATCGCTGCGTCACCGCAGGTGGAACCCGATCTGCTGGCGATGTTCGCCTCCGGCACGCACGAGCCTGACGGCTACGGCTTGGTGGCAGGGACCGGGTCGACTGCGGTGCGGGTACGGGCTGGCGAGGTCGACCTGACCGCCGACGGGCTCGGATGGCTGCTCGGCGACAACGGCTCCGGCTTCTGGATCGGGCACCAGGTCGCGCGCGCCGCGGCGCTCGAGCTCGACGGCCGCGGGCCGGCTACCACCCTCACCCCCGCCGTGCTGGCCATGCTTGAGATCGACGCCGACGATCAGCCCGACGTCAACGGCAGGACCGCCGCACTCGCCCGGCTCGTCGCGCTGGTGTACCGCGAGTCCCCCGTGCGGCTCGCGGCACTGGCGCCGCTGGCGTTCGCCGATCCGGATGACGCCGTCGCGGCCGGGATCATCGAAGCCGCGGTGACCGCGTTGGCGGGGCTGGTGCTGGACGTAGCTCTCCCCGGACTCCCCGGTCCCCTCGTGGTCGGCGGCGGCGTGGCCACCCAGGCGCGCGTGCACGAGTCGGTGGTCGCGGCGGTGCGCGCCGGCGGGATGACCGGTCCCGTGCACCGCGTAGACGACGGCCTGGTGGGCGCAGGCGTCCTGGCGCTGCGCCGGGCCGGCGTCACCGTGGACGAGTCGACCTTCCACCGGCTCGTGGAGACGACGACGGCTGCGCGGAACCGCTGACCTCCTGGTGCCGGCGCCGCACCGGCCTCAGGCCGTGGCGGCTGTCATCTCTCGCAGCTCCCGCTTGAGGTCACGGATCTCGTCACGCAGCCGGGCCGCGACCTCGAACTGCAGCTCCTCGGCCGCCGCGTGCATCTGGTCGGAGAGCTCCTGGATCAGTTCGGCGAGCTCCGCAGCGGGCGCACCCTCGCGGGCACCCTTCGCCGGGGCCGCTCCCCCACGCCCGGGCACGGGAGCCTTGCGTCCCTTGCCCTGCTGCCGGTAGCCGCCTGCGAGCAGTTCCTTGGTGTCGACATCCTCGCGCGCCAGCATGTCGGTGATGTCGCCGATCTTCTTGCGCAGCGGCGTGGGGTCGATCCCGTTCTCCCGGTTGTATGCGACCTGGATCTCACGGCGGCGCTCGGTCTCCTCGAGCGCGGCCCTCATCGACGGCGTGACAGTGTCCGCGTACATGTGCACCTGTCCGGAGACGTTGCGGGCCGCACGGCCGATCGTCTGGATCAGCGAGGTCTCCGAACGCAGGAAGCCCTCCTTGTCGGCATCGAGGATCGCCACGAGTGACACCTCGGGCAGGTCGAGCCCCTCACGGAGCAGGTTGATTCCGACCAGCACGTCGAACACGCCGCTGCGCAGCTCCCGCAACAGCTCGACGCGGCGCAGTGTGTCCACCTCCGAGTGCAGATACCGCACCCGCACGTCCCGCTCGAGGAAGTAGTCGGTGAGATCTTCGGCCATCTTCTTGGTGAGCGTCGTGACCAGCACCCGCTCCTCGCGCTCGGTGCGCTCTCGGATCTCGTGCAGCAGGTCGTCGATCTGCCCCTTGGTGGGCTTGACCACCACCTCGGGGTCGACCAGGCCGGTGGGACGGATGATCTGCTCGACCACGCCGTCGGACACCGACAGCTCGTAGTTCCCCGGCGTGGCAGAGAGATAGACGGTCTGCCCGATCCGGTCGAGGAACTCTTCCCACTTGAGCGGGCGGTTGTCCACGGCCGAAGGCAGTCGGAACCCGTGGTCCACGAGCATCCGCTTGCGGGAGTAGTCGCCCTCGAACATCGCGCCGATCTGCGGCACCGTGACGTGCGACTCGTCGACGACGAGCAGGAAGTCCTCGGGGAAGTAGTCGAGCAGGGTGTGCGGTGCGCTGCCGGGCTCGCGACCGTCGATGTGCATCGAGTAGTTCTCGATGCCCGAACAGCTGCCGATCTGGCGCATCATCTCGATGTCGTACGAGGTGCGCATCCGCAGCCGTTGCGCCTCGAGCAGCTTGCCCTGCTTCTCGAACTCTTCCAGCCGGTCGGCGAGTTCGGCCTCGATCCCGGCGATCGCGCGCTCCATCCGTTCCGGCCCGGCGACGTAGTGCGTGGCTGGGAACAGGTACATCTCGTCCTCGCCCCGGATCACATTCCCGGTGACCGGGTGCAGCGTTGCGATCGACTCGATCTCGTCTCCGAACATCTCGATCCGGATCGCGAGCTCTTCGTAGACCGGGATGATCTCGATCGTGTCTCCGCGCACCCGGAACGTGCCGCGGGTGAACGACATGTCGTTGCGGACGTACTGCATCTGCACGAACTGCCTGAGCAGCTGGTCCCGGTCGACCTCCATGCCGACACGCAGCCGCACCATCCGGTCGACGTACTCCTGCGGCGTGCCGAGACCGTAGATGCACGAGACGGAGGCGACCACCACCACGTCACGTCGCGTCAGCAACGAGTTCGTGGCCGAGTGCCGCAGCCGCTCCACCTCGTCGTTGATCGAGGAGTCCTTCTCGATGTAGGTGTCCGTGGAGGGGACGTACGCCTCCGGCTGGTAGTAGTCGTAGTACGAGACGAAGTACTCGACCGCGTTGTTCGGCAGCAGCTCCCGGAACTCGGTGGCCAGCTGGGCCGCGAGCGTCTTGTTCGGTGCCATCACGAGCGTGGGCCGCTGCACCTGCTCGATCATCCAGGCCGTGGTGGCAGACTTGCCGGTGCCAGTCGCGCCGAGCAGCACGATGTCCTTCTCGCCGGCACGTAGTCTCTCGGTCAGCTCGGCGATGGCCGTGGGTTGGTCGCCTGACGGCGTGTAGTCGGAGACCACCTCGAAGGGAGCGACGGTGCGCTGAAGATCGGTGACGGGACGCATGACGACAACGCTACGTCCACGCACCGACATCACGAGCAGCGCTCGCTCAGGGGATGAGCGGCGACGGGCCTCTCCGACCGAGAAGAACAGGACCCGAACCATGACCGTGCCGATAGAGGAACTGATGGAGCTGGAGCATCAGGGCTGGACGTCCCTGTGCCAGGGCACCGGGGCAGAGTTCTATGCGCAGCTGATGACCGACGACGCCGTGATGGTCCTGGCGCACGGATTCGTTCTCAACCGCAACGACGTGGTCGCCTCGCTCAAGGACGCACCGACCTGGGACCGGTACGAGCTCACCGACGCACAGCTCATCGATCTCGGAGACGAGACCGTGATCCTCGTCTACAGGGGCCGTGCATGCCGTGCCGACGCGCCCGAGTTTCACGCGGTGATGTCGAGCGTCTACGCGTGGCGCGACGGGCGGTGGCGACTGACGCTCTACCAGCAGACCGTCATTCCTGGTGAGCTCGGCTGAGATCGCCGCACGGCCGGTTCGCGAGACCATGTCCCGATGAACGAGTTGCCCCTCGACGACGCCGCTACCTGGTGGTCCGTGCCCGCCGCCGAGATCGAGCATGCCCTCGCCACCCGAGCGCTGGTGGTGCTGCTGCACGGCCTCGGAGCAGACGAGCGTGACCTCGCGAGCCTGGTCTCGGTCCTTCCCTCGAACCATGTGTACGCGAGCGTGCGCGCACCGTTGCCCATCAGTGGCATGCCCGGGTACGCGTGGTTTCCGCCTCTGCTCGCCGACGGCATCTCGGCGGACCCCGCCTATGTCGACGCTGCTTCCCGCGGGATGCTCGCCTGGCTCGAGCGCACGCAGGCCCGTGTGCGCACCCACGGGCCGGTGGCACTGGTCGGGTTCTCTCAGGGCGCGGCGATGGCCGTGCAGCTGTTGCGGCACGCTCCCGAGCAGTTCGCGGGCGTTGTCGCGCTCTCGGGCTTCGTGGCGCCCGGACTGGTTGCCGGCGACGAGGCCTTGAGCCAGATCCGGCCGCCCGTGTTCTGGGGGTACGACGCCGCGGACCCCGTCGTGACCACACCGGCGATCGAACGGATGGGAACCTTCTTGGCCGCACACACCGAGGTCGACGAGCGCCGCTACGCCGGGATGGGCCACGGCATCAGCGGCGCCGAGGCCGCTGACGTCGCCGAGTTCCTCAACTCCCTGATCGGCCCGTGACGGACCGTGACGAGTGGGGCAGGATGGGACCGACCGAACGTCTCGATCGACAGGGAGCACACCATGGCTGCAGTGTCCAAGGCAACGACCACCTGGAACGGTGACCTGACCTCCGGGGCCGGTTCCACGGCGCTCGAGACCTCGGAGGTGGGCACCTTCGACGTCTCCTGGAAGGCCCGCACCGAGCCCGGCGGCGGCACCACCACCCCCGAGGAGCTGCTCGCCGCTGCTCACGCCTCGTGCTTCTCGATGGCGCTCTCGCACGGTCTGACCGAGAACGGCACGCCGCCGACCACCGTGTCCACCTCGGCCGAGGTCAGCTTCGTCCCGGGCACCGGCATCACCGGCATCGCGTTGAGCACGACGGCGTCCGTCGAGGGAATCGACGACGCCGACTTCCAGCGCATTGCCGAGGACACGAAGACCGGCTGCCCGGTCTCGGCCGCGCTGTCTGCGGTGCCGATCACCCTGAGAGCCACGCTGGCCTAGAGCGTGTCTCCCCAACCCGGGTCGAGAGCGAGCGGCGCCTGCCGCGTGCGATGGCAAGGCGCGTTCGCGAAGGAAGCCCGGGTTTGGCTTTCGAGCGGACGCAACGCCGCCAGCGCGCGTGGCAGGTGTCGCGCAGCCGATCCGGGTTGGGGAGACACGCTCTAGTCCTCGGGTGTCCCGCCGGGCTTGATCTTGAGCACGGCGGGACGACCGGGGTCGGCGTTCGCGAACACGCCCGGCCTCACCTTGACGAACCCTGCCGGCAGCAGGGCGTCGTCCGGCAGGTCGCCCGCGGCCGCGCGTGCCCGTAGTTCGATGACGTCCATCCGGGGTTCGCCGCCACGCTTCTTGCGGCGCAGTCGCGTCAGGTCCGCGCCGGCACTGCGCTCGATCCTGGCCATCAGCCTCTCCGCCTCGCCCTCACGCGGGTCGTCGAATCCGCCGTCGAGCTCTCCAGGCTCGGCCCAGTGGCCGGCGGCGAGGTTCTCGGCGAACGGCACCACACGGGCCCGCCAGAGGAGCTCGACGACGGAGCGAAGCTGGTCCTCGTTGCCCTCGTTGTCGAGCCAGACGTCGGCTGCCCGGCGGCGCGCGTCGTCATCCGCCTGCGCCGCGATCCGCGCGGTCGCGTCCTGCTCGGCCATCCCGCGAGCCACGGCACGAGCCAGGCGGAGAGGAACCGAGGCGCCGACCACCACCACGAGGTGGTACTGCGCCCCCATCTCGTTCTCGACGATCAGCGGAACGTCGTGCACCACAACGACGTCGTCCGGCAGGTCGGCCAGCCGGGACTCGGTCTCCTCCCGCACGAGCGGGTGCACGATCCCGTTCAGCGTCCGGCGAGCCTCGTCGTCGTCGAAGATGTGCTGGGCGAGCCGTCGCCGGTCGAGTGAGCCGTCCGTTCGCAGCACCTCCCCGCCGAAGGCGCGTTTGACGGCGTCGAGGCCGGGGGTGCCCAGCTCCACCACGTCGCGCGCGATCCGGTCGGCGTCGATGAGCACGGCACCGAGCTCGACCAGGAGCGCGGCGACGGTCGATTTCCCGGAAGCGATCCCGCCCGTCAGGCCGACCTGCAGCATGGCGTCACTCTAGGGCGCTCGGCGCCTCTCGCGAGAGCGGTCTCAGGCTGCGTCGACCACAGCTGGCGCGGCCTCGCGAGCCTCGACCGGGTCGGTGGCAGCCAACGCTGCACGGGCCGCTTCC